>CAZBML010000017.1:0-7789 GCA_964493295.1 uncultured Pseudomonadales bacterium
TTAAGAAAGATATTACAAAAATACAAAAAACATGACTAAATTTTATTCACTAAGTTCAGCAGTCAAAGCATAAACGGGTTTTTTGGTTTTTGGTAAGAGTTTTTCTTGAATGTATATAACAGTTTTTTAGGAGACATATGTCGATATTACTGAAGTCACTACTTGCCACTTTTAACAAAGCCAAAAAAGCTAAAGTTGAAACACCAAAGGTCACAAAACAGGCCACAGTGCCCACACGTAGCTTGAAGAGCGAAGCAGGGAAATCAGCCGAAAACACCGAAATATTAAAGCAAGCCGAGAGTACCGCTAAAGAGGTTTTGGCCTTTGCTCGTGAGCAAGCGGACAAAATCCGCGAAACTGCCAAGGTCGAAATGCAAGCCCTCCAGAGCGCATTGAGGAGTCAGGAAGACAAGCTCAAACGTGCCGAGGATTTAATTGTTGCAAGAGAGGCAGAACTCGCCAAAAAAGATAATGACATCAAAGCTAGATTAGCCGAAATCGAAAAAACCAAAACCGAAATTGCTGATCTTCGTCTCAAACAAGTCGAAAAACTAGAGAAGATCGGCGGACTCACCAAAGAAAAAGCTAAAGATGTTTTACTTTCTGCCGTGGACAAAAAGCTTGCTCGCGATGTAGCCGAGCGTATCCGCACCGCCGAAGACGAAATCAAGGAATCCGTCGAAGAAAAAGCTCAAAGTCTTCTCATCGACGCCATGTATCATGGCTCTACCGAGTACGTTGCCGAGTTTACGATCTCTACTGTCAAAATCGCCGATGACGACGTCAAAGGTCGCATTATTGGTAAAGAGGGTAGGAACATCCGCACTTTTGAAAAAGTCACAGGTGTCGATATCGATATGGACGAAACTCCAGGAGAGGTTCGACTCTCATGCTACGACGGAGTCCGTCGCGAAGTGGCCCGTGTGGCTTTAGAAAGGCTAATCAAGGATGGTCGTATCCAGCCTACCCGCATCGAAGAATATGTCGCCAAAGCTCGTCACGACATCGAAAAAATAATGTTTGAGGAAGGCAAAAAACTCTGCCACATGGTAGGTGCTTACAACCTCCCCACTGATTTGATCGCCATGCTTGGTCGCTTCAAGTTCCGCTCTAGTTACGGCCAAAACATGTTGGCTCACACCCTCGAGGAAACCCGTATTGGCATGAACTTGGCCGCCGAAACCCATGCCAACGTCGACGTAGTTCGTTTGGGCTGTTTGTTCCATGATATCGGCAAAATTGTTACTGATGAAGAGGGTAGTCACGTCGAGCTTGGCGTCAAGCTACTAGAAAAATACAACATGCCAAAGGCTGTCGTAGACTGTGTCGCTCAACACCATGAAGATGTCGAGTTTACGAGCAAAGAAGCCATCTTGGTTTATATCTCTGACGCTATCTCTGGTTCACGCCCTGGCGCTCGCTACGAGAACGTAGCCGAGTACGTCAAACGCTTGAAAGCCATCGAAGATATTGCGATGAGCAAGCCAGGCGTTACCGAAGCCTACGCCATCTCGGCCGGACGCGAAGTGCGTGTTATGGTTGATCCAGGCAAGGCTACCGATGATGAGGCCGTCAGACTGGCGAGCGATATCCGCGACGAAATCAAGGCCAAGCTGACATATCCAGGTACTGTCACGGTCACAACCATCCGCGAGACCCGCGCCCAGCAAGTCGCCAAATAACACAAAATGTAGGGGCAGACCCCCGTGTCTGCCCAATCTATTATTAATTAACAATAGGAGATCAAATGAAAAAATCTGATTACTACGACATTATCGCCAAATCTGCCCACATGACCAAAAAAACTGCCAAAGACGCAATCGACACCTTTCTTGATGAAGTTATTAAAACTCTCAAAAAGGGAGACAAAGTAGTCTTATCTGGCGTAGGAACACTTTCTATCGGCAAAGTAGGACCAAAAGATGTTGTTCCCTTTGGCAAGTCTGACAAACGGGTGACCGTCAAATCTCATCACGTCGTCAACTTCAAAGCCGCCAAACCTCTGCGCAAAATAATTTGGTAACAGTCACCTGAAAGTCCAACAAATATAGTCTGTTATCCTGAGCGAAGTCGAAGGATAAGTTGCTGTATACTTCAACTATGCACACCATCCTCGTCAATAATCTCCGCAAGATCTATTCCGTCCAGAAAAAGCGCACTGGTCTCTCCGGCTCAATCAAAGACTTATTTGCTCCAATCCAAGAAGAAAAAGTCGCCGTCAAAGACGTCTCATTCGTCGTCGACGAAGGGGAGGTTGTGGGCTTCATTGGTCCAAATGGTGCAGGTAAAACTACGACTCTTAAAATGCTCTCAGGGTTGCTTTATCCCACCTCAGGTGAAGTGAGGGTCATTGGTCATGATCCCTGGAAACGTGAATATGACTTCCTCCGCCAGATCTCTTTGGTCATGGGTCAAAAAAATCAGTTGTGGTGGGACTTACCAGCCATCGAGTCATTCAACTTAGCCAAAGATATCTACGGGATAAGAGATAGCGTCTACAAAAAAACTCTCGATAAACTGGTGGAAATGCTCGAGATTAGCGACGTCTTAAACGTTCAGGTTCGCAAGCTCTCGCTGGGTCAGCGGATGAAAGCCGAGCTCGTCGCCGCCCTCATTCACTCACCCAAAATCCTCTTCCTCGACGAACCCACCATTGGCTTAGATGTAGTTATGCAACAATCCATACGATCCTTCCTCAAAGAATACAACCAGGAAAGTGACGGTTCGATTATCCTTACTAGTCACTATATGGACGATGTCAAAGAGCTCTGTAAAAGGGTCATCATCATCGATCAGGGTAGAATCCTCTATGACGGTTTGCTCTCCGACGTAATTGTCAAATTTAGCCAACATAAAATCATCGAAGTGATTACACCCTCGGGCACGACCACCCACAAAGTCTTGCGAGCGCAAGTAGCCGAAAAAGCCAGTGAACTCCTCAAAGATCCCAAGGTTGTCGATATCAACATTAAAGAAGTAGAGATTGAAGATGTCATTCGCCAAGTTTTTGCGGGCAAATAATGCGAAAATATTTCTCACTATTCACGATCACTCTCCAAGAGATCTTTGCCTACCGACTCAACATGGTCATGTGGAGGGTACGGCAGATTTTTGTTTTTCTTATTCCTTTCTTTATCTGGAAATCGGTTCTAGGGCAGGGTGGTGATATCTACGGTTACGCCTTTCCCGCCATTATGACTTACCTTTTTGGTACGACCATCCTCCGCTCACTTGTCATGGGTTCGCGCACCATTGACTTAGGTGGAATGATCAATTCGGGTGCCCTCACGATTCCGCTCATGCGTCCAATCGATATGTTTAGTTTTTTCTTTGTCCGTGATTCGGCTGACAAGCTTTTTAACTTGGGTTTTATGTTTGTCGAATTGCCCTTGATATATTTTGTCTTTCACCCACCCATATTCTTGCAGTCTAATCCTATCATTATTATTCTATTTTCTCTTTCAGTAATCCTAGCTATCCTGATTTATTTTTATATCAATGTTATCTTTGGCTCGTTGGCTTTTTGGTCACGTGATATCTGGGCTCCCAGATTTCTCCTCATGGTAGTTATGGAGTTTGCGACCGGGGCTATGTTTCCCCTCGACATGCTCCCATCCGTTTGGCAACAAGGGCTTCACTTTACCCCATTTCCTTACCTTTTGTATTCTCCACTTAAAATCTATTTGGGAACAGACAAGAATATTACTTTCCATCTTGTCATGAGCTCGTGCTGGGTTGTATGTCTTGGTATATTGACTCGCTTTATTTGGCAAAAAGGGATCAAATCTTACGAGGCAGAAGGACGATGAAACTCAATCATTTTAAGGCATATATCAAAGTCTGGCTCAAGCTCACGGCTCAACAGTTTCAAAGCCAAATCGCCAATGCTCGTCTCGCCGCGGTTTTATTTATAGTGAGTAAATTGTTTCGACTAGGTACCGCTTTTTTAATGGTATATCTAGTGGTTGGACGCGCTGAGCTTATTGTAGGGTACACTTTATCTCAAGCCATCCTTATCCTTGCCTTATTCAACTTGGTTAGTTCGCTGATCCAGTTGTTTATGCGCGGTATTTATCTTTTTCGCCAAAAAGTTGTGGATGGTACTTTTGATTTTTACTTACTCAACCCCTTGTCCGAATTATTTTATAGTCTCTTTTCCTATACCGACCCCCTGGACTTAATACTATTTCTTCCCTACCTTGGTATAGTGATCTGGGCTTGGCTTGGCACAGGTTTCCCCCTCAGTCTAGGTATTATCATCGCTGTGATCTCTGCTATCACAATCAGTATCCTCACAATCTTAGCCTGGCACATCGTGATTATTGCCATCGGGGTCAAATATCTTGAAGTCGACAACACGATAATGCTTTATCGCGATCTAGAAAAAATGGCTTCTATGCCCCTCGAGATCTACGGCAAGATCGGTAGCTCCGTTCTCACCTACTTATTTCCGTTCGGGCTCATGGCCACTATCCCAGCTAGGATTATTTTTGGTCTCTACCATCCTTGGTATTTACTTGGGTTTGCGCTCCTTGCTTTAGTCCAGCTCCGCCTGGCCCTGTGGTTCTGGCACCACTGCCTGCAAACCTACTCCTCCGCTTCATCATAGAAACATCCAAACACATCACGGTTCGATGGTTCGAACCATCGAACCATTTATTTTTACTCGAGTTGACATGGTATACTAAATAGATGGCAATACTCGAGGTAATAGATTTAAAAAAGAGTTTCAAGCAAAATTCCGTGATTAAAGGGATTAGTTTTGACATGGCAGAAGGGGAGATATTGGGTATACTTGGCCCCAACGGCGCAGGTAAAACCACGACTCTCCAAATGCTCCTAGGTATTCTCACTCCTACAAGTGGATCGATCAATGTTTTTGGTAAAGATCTCTCCCAACACAAATCCGAGATCCTAGAGTCCATGAACTTTTCCTCAACCTATACAGATCTCCCTTGGCGGATCACCGTCGCCGAAAATCTAGCCTGGACTTCTTGGTTGTACAAAATTGACGATCGCAAAAAACGACTCAACAAGATCAAAGAAATTTTTCGACTTGATCAAATTTCGCGCCAGCCGTTTGGTTCTCTTTCTGCTGGACAGCGTACTCGGGTAAACCTTGCCCGCGCTATGGTCAACTTCCCCAAAATCCTTTTGCTCGACGAGCCCACAGCCAGTTTAGATCCAGAAGTCGCCAGTTACATGAGAGAATTCTTTTCCGATCAACGTACCAAGTTCAACACTTCGATCATTCTAACTTCACACAATATGGCCGAGGTAGAAGCATTGTGTGATAGAGTCATAATTCTCAAAGATGGTCTAATTGTAGGAAATGATACTCCATCCAATCTAGCAAAAAAACTCGAATTTTCTCATTTACGACTAAGAGTGACCAAAAACTCGTCCGAACTAAATAAACTCATTGACCTACGCAAACTGGAGTTTGTGGTTGATGGCAAACAATATATCATAACCATCAAAGAAACTTTATTGCCCTTATTCCTTTACGAAGTAACCAAGAAAAATATTGGTTACACCGAGATTTCTATCGACAAACCCAACCTCGAAGATTATTTTATGAAAATAGCGAGGGAAAAATGAAAATCTATCGGATATGGGGACTGACCCTTCGCTATCTCTACCTTTTCAAGCACTCCCTTGACCGTTTGAGTGATGCCTTCTTCTGGCCAACTGTAGATATTATCCTTTGGGGTATGACTAGTAGTTACTTTGCCAAAAATCTGGATGGTAGCGGTAATACTTTAATTCTAGGACTACTCGGGGGGATTATTCTCTGGATCTTTCCTTGGCGTAGTCAGTACGAAATTGCAGTTAACTTGCTCGAAGATCTCTGGAACCGCAATTTGGTCAATATTTTTGTTTCACCCGTTAAATTTATTGAGTGGGTAATCACATTGCTGTTACTTGGGGTTGGCAAGGCTATTATTTCATTCGTCTACGCTAGCCTCCTCGTTTATTTTCTTTACGCCGCCAACATTCTTTCTGTCGGTCTAGTATTAGTGCCTTGGGCAGTACTTTTAATTATGTTTGGCTGGGTATTTGGCTTGCTAGTTGCGGGGCTTATCATGCGCTACGGCACCAAGATCCAAACTTTGGCGTGGACTTCGATCTACATCGTGGCTCCCTTTGCCGCTGTTTACTATCCAGTTAGTAGTTTGCCTGCCTGGGCACAGTCAGTGGCCAGCTTTGTCCCCGCGAGCTATGTTTTTGAAGCCATGCGTTCTGCCGCTGGTGGTTCACCAGTGCCCTTGACCGATTTGATTTGGCCTACCTTCCTTAATGTAATTTATTTTGTAATTGCTATGCTTATGATTCACTCTAGCTTCTCCCACATACTTAAAAGGGGATTAATTTCCGTTGACTAATATGCACAAACTGCTTTGTGTCGTGGGACCAACTGCAACCGGTAAAACCAAAAAAGCCATCCAGATGTCTAAACGCTCACCAAGCATTTTGGTCTCTGCCGACTCTCGTCAGGTCTATCGGGGTATGGACATCGTCACCGGCAAAGATCATCCAAAAGACCTGGTACTCTATGGGGTCGACGTGGTGGATCCAGACGAGGACTGCTCGGTATCTGTCTGGTACTCCTCTGTCTTCCCACATATCCAGCGTGCATGGGGAGAGGATAAGCAGGTTATAGTAGTGGGTGGTACTGGCCTCTACGTCAAAGCCTTAACCGATGGGATAGCGACACTCAGTGTCCCAATCAATCGAGTGCTACGCGATGAACTATCTCCGCTTTCTATCATGCAGTTACAAGAAAAATTAAAAGCATTAGACGAGAAGAAATTTTTGTCTCTTAACAATAGCGATGCCAACAATCCTCGTCGTCTCATTCGTGCAATTGAAATCGCCAGATCTTTCAATTCTCCACTAGAATCTAAGATTTCAAATCTAGAATCCAATCTCATTGGCGTTAAATACTACGATGATTCGAATCATCGTAGTGTTATCAAATCTCGGGTAATAGATCGGCTAAATGATGGAGCGATCGAAGAAACCAAAACACTCCTTTCCAAATACGATCCCAACCTCAAATCTATGACTGCTATTGGCTACAAAAGTATTATTAGTCACTTAAACGGCGAGTTGTCATACGATCAAATGATAGAGAGCTGGGTAAGGGACGAAACGGCTTACGTTAAAAGACAAATGACTTGGTTTCGTAAACAGCCAGTTATCTGGTACGATATAGACAGTAATAAAGTATAAAAGTATAGAACCTGCCCGCAGTGCTTACGCACAAGCGTTGCAGGCGGGTGGTATGATAGCTATATACAAGAGGACTAAACTATGGAAACTAAAAAAGTCGAGATTTCGCAAAAAACTATTATATTTACGTTAAGTCTGATCTTGGGGCTTTGGTTCATTTACCAGGTTCGCAGTATTATCGTACTGTTATTTATTGCCTTCATTTTAATGACAGCCGTCAATCCAGTTATCAAACTTGCCAACAAAATCAAAATTCCCACAATCATCGTGATGTTGGTGATTTATTTTGGTTTGATCGCTCTTATTTCTACTGTTATCGCTTCACTTGTGCCAGCAGTAGTACAACAAACCAAAGACTTGACTCTCGTCCTACCGACTTATATGCACAATCTCGAAGACATGTTCAATGCTCAATTTGATCCCAACGTAGTAGGCAACTACTTGAGCTCTGTTCCCTCCAATCTGCTCAAAATCGCCGCCGGTGCCTTCTCAAATATCATGAATATTTTGGCCCTGTTCTTTATGTCGTATTACTTGGTACTAGAACGTCCCA
>CAZBML010000017.1:7799-13273 GCA_964493295.1 uncultured Pseudomonadales bacterium
GCTATTTGCTCAGATTTTTTGATGATCGCAATGCAGAATCACGGGCAGAAGCGCTAGTCATAGCTGTCGAACGACAAGTTGGTGGATGGGTCAGAGGAGAGCTATTTTTGATGGCAATTATTGGACTCATGACTTACCTTGGACTTCAATTACTAGGTATACCATACGCCCTACCCCTGGCAGTTATTGCCGGTCTCCTCGAGGCAGTGCCAAACTTGGGGCCCACTATTGCCGCCATTCCGGCAATCCTGATTGGTCTCACAGTCTCTCCATATGTTGGACTCGGCGCGCTTATCTTGAGTATCGTCATACAGCAACTCGAAAATAATCTTATTGTTCCCAAAATTATGGAATCAGCAACCGGCACTGAGCCTCTCGTCACTATTCTCGTTCTTTTAGTCGGCTTTACGCTCGGCGGAGTTACTGGCGCCATTCTTTCGATGCCTATCTATTTGACGATCAAAACAGTTATCAAAGCATTTAGTCCCGATCTACATCGGGAGAGGAGTTAATTATGGATATCATGGCCTGGCAAAGTGCTCTTGCCGCTGTCTGGTACAGTACAACCACTTCTATTCTCACTTTATTTCCTCACATTCTGGGAGCAATTGTAGTTGCCTCTGTTGGGTTATTCCTTGGTAATTGGGTCAAGACAATTATCATTAAAAGCTTGCAAATGCTCCGATTTGAAACCTTGATCAAGGACTCAAAATTCAAAGCGTTTCTTGTCAAAGCCGAAGTCGAGAGCAAAGTTGAAGAAGTAGTTGGTAGTATTCTCAAATGGCTAATCGTGCTCACTTTCTTTATTGCGGCTACCAATATTCTCGGCCTTACCACTGTCTCTAATGTTCTAGGTGGAGTTCTTGGTTATGTTCCCAACGTCATTTCTGCAGTGATAGTCATGGCAATTGGCGTACTATTGGCTGGCCTGATTGAGGGAGTAGTAAAAGGGGCACTCGCTACCGTTGATCTCAAAACATCTAGGCTCATGGGCAAAATCGCTAGCTATACAGTCGTTACCATTGCCACCCTTGCATCATTTTCCGAACTCAAGATTGCGAGCGCTTTTATCAACATTCTCTTCATCGGCTTTGTCGCTATGTTGGCTCTAGGTTTTGGTTTGGCGATCGGGCTAGGTGCCAAAGATGTGATAGGTCAAGCGCTTTCCGATTGGTACAAAGAGCTCAAGCGAGATTTAAAAAAATAGCTTTTGTTTATGACTATTCTTCAAGTATTTATCTTGGGAATCGTAGAGGGTTTGACCGAATTTCTCCCTATCTCCTCGACTTTTCACCTCATTCTTACTTCACGTCTGCTATCCCTGGAGTCAACTACCTTTCTCAAGTTATTCGAAGTTGTCATCCAGAGTGGTGCCGTCTTTGCACTTCTTTTTATCTATTTTAGAACCCTGATCCAAGACCGCAAACTAATCAAAAATATCATTTATTCATTTATCCCAACTGCTCTCGTTGGCTTTTTGCTTCACAAAATGATTAAAGACGTATTCTTTGAATCTGATTGGCGCATGCTGGGAGTTTTTGTTGGTATGGGACTTATCTTCCTTGTCCTCGAATCGCGCATCACAAATTTGGTTAAAAAATGTCAGGATGTGACTACCAAAGAAGCACTCCTTATTGGCCTCGCCCAAGCCACCTCAGTTATACCTGGAGTTTCTCGTTCTGGATCTATTATAGTCATCATGATGATTCTGGGATACAAACGCACAGAGGCGGCCAAATATACTTTTTTGCTCTCCCTCCCCACAATTTTTTCCGCAACCATGGTTGATCTAATCCAAAATCGAGAACTATTGTTGAGTACTGGTAACGGCTGGAGTTTAATCATCCTCGGAACAGTTGTAGCCTTGATTTCTGGTTACATTGTAGTCAAATGGTTCATTACCTACTTGGGCACGCACACACTCAGGGTTTTTGGTTGGTACCGACTGGCGCTTGGCGGAGTCTTGGGCTTGTTTAAGGTGTTACCTTGATCGCCAGTGGATTAGAGAAGATTGGCAGTAGCTTGCCACTCGCATCAAATATCTCTGCCCGAATTATCTCAATTGTTCCAAGACCAGGATAGCTATAATCAAACAGTTCGGTTTTAGTGCTTTGAAGAGGGTTAGTTTCAAACACAAGTTTCATTTTTTTGCCCAAGCTATCTGCACTTTGCGTCTGACTAGTCACTGTGATCCCACTCAAAGGTGTGATTGTAAATGGTTCACTCACATATGCAAACTCGACCATCCCTCTGACTACCCCACTTGCATTCACAGTGTAAACCTTCCCATTAGTTGAGGATATTTTTTGCATTCCTATCTGAGCCGCTCTTGCCACATCGTATAGAAGTAGCGATCCTTCCCACTTAGCCTCTCTGTTATTCGAATTAATCCAAACCTGTCCTGTCCTGGCGCCATCTGGGATTTTAACTTCTACAATATTATTGCTCCATCTTACAACTGCATCTTTAGGCGCCTCGGTGTTGCCCACAAATACCTTACTCTCCCACTGGTAATCACCAAAATTTGCACCCAAGATTACTATCGTATCCCCAGCTTTACCAAAAAAGGTACTCACCCGATCAATCGAAGGTGGATTTACTGGGTAATTTGGAGGTGGAATAATTGGCGCTGGTTCTACTTCTCCTGCCGCTCCAGACCTATTTTCGGTATCCTGTTGAGCCAATTGAATCGAAATTGGCACAATTAACACTAAAAACAATACTAAGTTGAACGAGATAATTCTTTTCCAGGTAAGTGCTTGCTGGATACGATCATAGATATTTTCACTCATACCATTTAGCTCCTTTTGCTGATTGTAATCATTCTTTCTTCGTGGTCAAAATTGATGGTAAAGTCATCAAACAGTCCTTTGCGCCCTAGAATATAGGTGGTTGAGTTGGATTCGGTGAATGTTGCTGGTAATTCATAGTCTGTATTGCCAATTTTGATGGTTATTTTTGACAAGTAAGCAAAAGAGGGGACACCAGAAAATCCTTGGAGGGTAATCCGCTTTGCTTGGGCCAAGTCAGCGCCCGTATCTTGTGCGGCTTGTAATGGAAGCGTACTAACAACTGCTCCAGAATCCAACAAAAAAGTAGTATTTGTGTATCCATTCGTAGTTTTGAGTGGCATAGTCACCTTTGGCTCCTGGACAAAGCCAAAACTTTCGTAAAGCGTATTTTTGTAAGGCACTGTATATTCCAGCCTGCCAAAAGAGTCTGTTACCGATACCTGATTCACCCTTGATTTAAAGAATAGTCCTCTGACCAGAAAGAAAATTCCAAACACGATCGCAAACCCAAAGAGAGAGATTATCTTGATAATAGCCCCAGTCTTAACCGAAGCCGGTGCGCTCTCAAATTCGAGATAAGCCATATATAACTATGCTATCATAATTTCATGCAATTTACGCTAGATATCATCATTGTCGGCAGTATCGGGATCTTGTCCTTGCTCCTCAATCTTATTCTTTCCCTCTCGATTCGCAAACTACGCCTACACTACAACTCTCTCACCAAAGGCGTTGACCCCAAAACACTCATGAATGCTCTCCAGGGGATCCAGCACTCCCTTGCTCAACACGAGCGACAGCTAGAGGTAAGTAGATCAGAGCTCCAAAAACAAAAGGAGCACAGCATCCTCCACCTGCAAAATCTGACCATGAAGCGATTTAATCCCTTTGGTGACACCGGTGGCGATCAAAGCTTTATCTTAGCCATCCTCGATGGTAATAAAGACGGGGTAGTGATAACATCTCTACATAGTAGAGAAAATACTCGATTCTATATAAAATCAGTTAAAGGTGGGGTTGGCATAGATCATCCTCTATCTGAAGAAGAACAAAAAACAATTAATCGAAAGGGCAAATAAAATATGCAAAATCCCGTTGTTAAAGGTATTCTGGTATTCGTAATCTCTTTTGCCCTCTCTGGGGGTGCAAGTTATGCTTTGACCAATTACCTCTACTCACCCGAATCAGGTGGCGAGCTAACTCCAGTTGCCACTCCTCCCGTTGGAGGTGGTTTGAATATCGATCCCTCTGCTCCCCGTACTTCCGAGTGTCCGATCAATGGCGTGATGTACACAACCGCAGAGAAAAAAGTCTGGGAATCTCGCCGTCCTCTCTTTGTCATGATAGAAAACACTCCCGATGCTCGCCCACAATCTGGTCTGGGTTCGGCCGATATCATTTATGAAGCCGTTGCTGAAGGTGGCGTGTCTCGCTTTGGCGCAGTCTTCTATTGTGGTGTCGCCGCAAAGGACACAATTTTGGGACCAGTTCGTAGTGCCAGGACTCACTTTATCAACGCCGCTTCAGAGTACAACTATCCACTCTATGCTCACGTCGGCGGTGCCAACTGTGGCTCTAGCGATCCCAAAACTTGTAACACCGACAAGCGGGTCCAGGCTTTAGAGCAAATCAACCAGTATGGATGGGGCGGAGCCAAGGGTAACGATCTCAACCAGTTTTCAATCGGCTTCCCCACTTTCTGGCGGGACTACGAGCGTCTCGGCCGCACAGTTGCCACCGAACACACTATGTACACAAGTACCGAAAAACTCTGGAAATATGCCGCTGGTACCCGGGGATGGACCAATAAAGCTCCCGATGGCAAAACCGAGTGGGCTGACAAATATGTTCCATTCACTTTCAAAGATGATGCCAAAGACAAAGGTTCAATTACCAAAATCGCATTCGGATTCTGGGAGAGTTACCACGACTATGATGTAGTCTGGAACTATGATTCTGCTAGAAATATCTATACTCGTGACAATGGTAGTGTTGCTCACAAAGACTTAAACGATGATTCTCAGTTGTCCGCCAAAGTCGTCGTGGTTCAGTTTACCAAAGAGCTTGGACCTCTTGACGAACACAAACACATGCTTTACGAGTTGATCGGCACTGGCAAGGGGATCGTGTTCCAAGATGGTCTCGCCACTGAAGCGACTTGGTCCAAGAAAGATCGTGAAGCCAAAACTATCTGGAAAGATGCCAAGGGAAAGCCACTTTCATTCAATCGAGGCAAAATTGTCTTCGAAATTCTCCCTCTCGACAACGAAGTCGAGTACTAGATTTGATCGAGTACAAATAATGTACTATACTAGCACCATGGCTAGCTTATCTGATTTTGTTGTTTCTAAAGTACGCGTCAAACTTCTCGAGGCGTTCCTGATTGATCCTGAGCAAATGTTTTACATCCGCGAGCTTACGCGCAAACTAGACGAGGAGATCAACGCTGTCAGGCGGGAATTAATCCATATGCAGAACGTGGGCATGGTCAAAGATGAAAAGCGTGGCAATCGCATCTACTACACTTTTAATAAAAACTACGTTTTTCATAAAGAACTTATGAGCATGATTGGTAAAACTACCGGGCTAGGCTTAGCTATTACCAAATCAGCCCCGAAGCTAGGCAAACTCAAATTTGCTATGGTTTCTGGTCGTTTTGTCCGCCACATGCCTAGAGCCAAA
>CAZBML010000018.1:0-12495 GCA_964493295.1 uncultured Pseudomonadales bacterium
ATGTAATGAGTCTTATGTGGGCATATTATGTACGAATGAGTCCAGAGAGTATACGCGATGCTTTGTTTACCGATACAGAGGAAGTATTGCTAGCACTAAATGAAAAATATAAATTTGGAGTTGTGTCGGGAAATGATGGGACTCCTTGGTATGGACATAATGGAGTCGGGGATCATAAGCTTGTTCAGGCGGGGCTAACTCAGTATTTTTCTGATCCAAGTATGAAGTTTTGGGGTGGAGATCCATCACTTCCTAGACGTCAAGATTTGTTGTTGGCAGCATATAAAAAGAGTTTGTTTGATGCAGATGACGAAAGAGTGCCATTTAGATACGTGGCAGATTCTAATGGAGATTTTGATGGAATTTGGGGGATGGTTAGAGATTACGACAAGCCAATTGATGTTCGATTTGGTTGGGTTACAAGGGGAAGAGGAACAATGGAGAAGGCAGTGAATTACATGATAAAACAACATAGGTTATCTCCGAATGTGGACTTAGCTTATTTTGATAAATACGGCTATTACGACGCGGGGGCTATGTTTAATATTGATACGGGAAGAAGTGATAAAACATTCAAAGTTCATCTCGCACCGACTTTAACTGCACTACTTAATCCAGGTGGACTGCTAGTTTAGGTTCTGAATCTCACTATCTATCTAGATCTGCGGAGGCGGTGAGATTTGAACTCACGCGTGCCTTACGGCACAAGGGATTAGCAATCCCTCGCAATGGGCCACTATGCGACGCCTCCACTCTGGAATTATAACATTGAAAGCGGAAGGGGAGGGATTCGAACCCTCGGTAGGCTATAAACCCACGAATGTTTAGTAAACATTAGCACTCGGCCACTATGCGACCCTTCCTCTCTGGTGATTATACCAGTTGATGAATGATTTGGTTTGCAACTTGGTCGTAATTCCCCATAATTCTAAGAAGAAATCTGTAGTTATGATATCTAAGAGCACAGGTTCCATTGTACGCGTGACGATATCTGGTGTTTTTACCAATAGTAATGTGTGGTTTTATGAATTGAGTCGTGGGAACATCGAGCAATTTCGACCAACGTTTCGTTGTTGTTGGAATGTTGTGTGAGGAGTGAAGTTGGAGCATTACGCGAAACTTCGATTCATCTATTTCTGCTGCAAACACTTTTCTTAACAACTTGATAAACACAACTTGCATGTTTTCATCACTGCTGACAAATTCAATTCGACTTGTTCCTGGATACTTCGCACCTTCGCACCAGTAGAGCACTGAGAGTAGTACTTGAGCTAAATTCTTACTTAAATAGCGTATTTTTACTGGATTATTACTAAATAAATAATATCTCATTTTCTCCTGATATGATGAGTTGATAGTAGGTCTAGTAATCATAAATTCCTTACGACACCAACGGCTGATGTTGCTGGTACTCTTGTTAAGTTTCTTGGCGATTTCAACGTTCTTTAATCCAGCTCTAGATAGTGCTTGTGCCTGTTCAACTAACTTTCTATCTCTCATAGTTTAATACTAATAAAACCCGAACTAAGTGTCAAGTACGTGTACAATATACTCATGCAAAGCACAAAACTGGGGAAATATGAGATCTGGTACGAAAATTCGGATGAGTTTTATGAACTGAAGAAGGAAATTTTTAGTGAAAATTGTTACTACATGCTGGGGCACACATTGGGATGGCGACCCTGTATTACAAAATGCTCTTCCCCCATGCGCGAATCCTGGCGTTTGAGCCGGTACCGTACAACTTTAAAATCCTTGAAAAAAATATCCACGAGAACCAACTAGAAAACGTAGAACTATTTGAGGCAGTTGTGGCCCCGAAGAGTGGGGTACTGCGGATCCAGGAACCAGTTGGGGAGGGGGCATGGAGATCGGGGGCTGGGATCATCCCCAAAGGATGGAAGGGTATCCAGGATAACCAAGAGATTAAAGTTGCGGCCATCGGGATCCAGGAGATTTTGCATGACAAAATTGATGTTTTTAAAATGGATATTGAGGGGATGGAGTATGAAGTAATTAGAAATGCGGGTCCAGTGATTCGCAATGTCAAACACTGGGTGATCGAGGTACATCCACGCAAAGATCACCGGAGCGAGGAGATCCAAAAAGTACTTAGTCAGAATGGATATAAACTGGAAATTAACGTAGATAAGAGTAGTTTGGGACAAGGACTGAGCGTGATTTCTGCCGTGCTAAAGTAGAGATATTACAAGTTAATAGGTGAGGAGGCAGGCATGAAGTGGCAAATGATGTTTGATCGGGTATCAAAATCAGGTGACACGAAAGAGAAAGTGGTAAATAAATTTGCTGGTTTAGAGACATACCTGGGTAAAATGAAATCTAAACTAGAGAGAGGATTTGTAAAACTTTCAAAGGGTGAGAGATGGGGTTATAAAGTGAAAACAATGTTTAGACTTCCGGGAAAAGAAATAGTAGCAGAGGGGAAAAGTGAGACGCTCCTGTCGGCAATAGATCGTGCGTATGACAAGGCTTCTAGGGAGATGCAGAGGTATTTGGAAAAGGTGAAAAGTAAGCGACGTCGTTAGGGATGCGATTGCCTCAGCTTGGGGATCGCAAAGAGAGAAATGAGTACAAAAATGGTCGCTGAGGTTAGCATGGGCGCGTTGTGACCACCAAAGGAGTAGATCGCTCCGGCGGCAACTGGTCCAATTATTCTCCCGAGCGAACCACTGGATTGGAGTAACCCTAGAGTTTCGCCATATTCTGAGGGAGGAATGCTCTCTGTAGCTATAGCGGTAAGGGTTGGGTTGGCTAAGGAGTTGCCCAGTGGGATTAAGGTATTGCCTAGAATAAATAGAGGGAGATAGTTGGCGGCACCGATTAAACCAAATCCCGTCGCCAGGATCAGGATACTCCAGACTAGGGTTTTGTACTCGCCATAGTTCTTGGTCGCAAAGGCCAAGACTTTTACTTGAGTGATGATGGCGACTATGCCGATCAAGGCAAAAATGTAGCCAACTTCTGTAGGTCCCCAGCCAAACTTGGCCTGCACAAACAAAGCATAAGTACCTTGCATGCCCGAGAATCCGAGTGAGAGCAAGAAGAAAATAGCGAGGAGGGTGCTGATGGGTGGCGTTTGTAACACTCGCTTGAGTTCGGCAAAGGTCATGGCCGTGCGAGGAGAGACTTTGGCTTGCTTAACATTGACAGTTTCGGTTAAGAAAAGAGTGGTAGTAACTGTCGATAAGGCAGAGATGCCGGCGGCAAAGAGGGCGGGGGCGGCGAAGCCATATCCAGAGAGATAGCCACCGATGGCTGGACCAAACATAAAACCAATACCAAAGGCGGCACCGAGGAGTCCCATACCTTTTGCCCTGGTTTCCTTGGTGGTGACATCAGCCATGTAAGCTTGGGCAATACTAATATTGCCCCCGGTAATACCATCGATGATGCGAGAAATAAAGAGGAGAGGGAGGGAGCCAGCCAGGGCCAGTAGAACATAGCCGACCATACTCCCGAGCTGTGAGATGATTAAAAGTTTTTTGCGACCGTAGCGATCGGAAAGGCGACCAAGAATAGGCCCAGCGATAAATTGGAAAAGAGAATAAGTCCCACTCAAAAAGCCGATCATGAGAGGTGTGGCGGAATATTTGTCGGCGATGGAGGGGAGGAGGGGAAGGGTAATACCAAAGCCGAGAAGGTCGATGAAGACGACAAGAAAAATAGTCATCATTTGGCGATTGTTTGCGATTGTCATAGATGTTGGATTATACTAATAAATATGTTATTACAACAAATATTTTATTGGTCGAAAAAAATTCACAGGATATCGATGTGGTTTGCCATAATATTGGGAGTGCCACTAGCGATCACCGGAGTATTGATGGAAGAAGGGGGATTTTTGTTTTGGCAAGTGAGTAGAGACCTCGAGTACAAAATAAGGTTTGTGCATCGATTATGTAGCAATAAATTCGCAATCGTGTTGGCAGTGATGATGTTGACAGGCTTTTTGATGTGGTGTGTGCCAAAGATATTGATGCGTCGTAAGGTCGTAAATCCGTAAAGCTGTATTCCAATGATATAGTTGAGACATGAGCAAAAGCGATTGTTTGGCGAGGTTGAAGAATTCATTTGGAAAAATTACCATAGCGGCACTCGACCATAGAGGATCCCTAAAGGAATCACTTAACCCTAGTAATCCCAGTGCGGTGACGGAAGAGGAGATGTATGAGTGGAAAACGCGGATGGTCGAGCTATTTAGAGATGAAGTAGCAGGGATACTGTTGGACCCATTTTTTGGAGAAAAATTGATTGATCGTAAATCCCAGAAAGGGTGGATGCTGTCGATGGAAAAGACTGGCTACAGGGGAGGTAAAGAAGCGAGAGTGACCGAGATTTTGCCAGACTGGAGTGTGCGACAAGCTAAAGAAATGGGGGCATGTAGTGTGAAACTGTTGCTTTATTATGATCCAGAGAATGGTGAGCTAGCTAAACGCCAAAGAGAAATAGCGAAACAAATAGCCAGTGATTGTAAAAAAGAAGAGATAGTTTTTTTGCTTGAACCGTTGAGTTACAAGATAGAAACAGAGCGTGAAAGCGAAGTTTTGAAAATTGCAGAGGAACTTACGGATATTGAAGCCGACATATTCAAGTTTGAGTACCCGGGATCGCTGTCAGCCTGTAAAAAAATTACTGCCATGATGAAGGTCCCGTGGGTACTACTCTCGGCTGGGATGGCGTATGACAAATATAGATTAGCGTTAAAGAACGCAATCGAAGCAGGAGCGTCAGGATTTGCCGTAGGGCGCGCGGTATGGCAAGAGTTTGGGGAGTACCAGGGAGAGGAGAGGGAGAGATACTTTAGACAAGTTGCACTGACAAGGATGCGAGAGCTGGTCGAGATAGTGAACGGACAATCAGATAACCAAATAGGATCAGTAGAAAAAGCAGATGTGAGGGGCAAGAAAGTGATTGTGAGAGTAGATTGGAATGTGACCCTGTCCTTCGACTTCGCTCAGGATAAAGTCCAGCATATTTTAGATGATACAAGGATAGTGCGGACGATCCCAACCATAAAATGGTTACTTACACACGGGGCAAAACAAGTGATCCTGATGAGTCACCTGGGCAAGGCCGAGGAGAGGCGATCTCTTAAGCCGATAGTTGAGTATGCGAGTGATCTAGTAAATCAGGATATTAAACTTTGTGACACGATTGAGCAGTGTCATAGCGACACAGTGTCACAAGTCATGATGTTGGAAAACTTGAGGTTATGGGAAGGGGAGGAGCAGAATGACACTAGTTTTGCGAGACATTTGGCTAGTTTGGGTGAGATTTATGTAAACGAAGCTTTTGGTGAGTGTCATAGGGAGGCGGCCAGTATAGTCGGGATACCAAAATACTTGCCTAGCTACGCAGGGATGT
This sequence comes from uncultured Pseudomonadales bacterium, assembly GCA_964493295.1. Lineage (GTDB taxonomy): Bacteria > Patescibacteriota > Microgenomatia > UBA1400 > UBA12108 > CAJAUT01. The sequence continues at coordinate 5,386 of CAZBML010000018.1, forward strand.
GGTTGCAAGATGAAGTCGAGACGATCCTGAAAGTGAGAGAGAATCCAGAAAGGCCATATGTTGTGGTGATGGGCGGGGCGAAAGTCGATGACAAAATCAAATTAATCGAAGTTTTGTCACAAAGCGCGGATACCATCATGCTGGGGGGCAAACTAGCCAACGAATATGTAAATCGAGGAATGAAAGTGAGCGGGAAGGCCAAGATTGTGACTCCGATCGAGGGGTCGGATTTGCTAGATATAGGACCCGTGACACAAAAATTGTATGCCGGATATATAGGTAAGGCCAAGACAGTGGTGTGGAACGGACCCATGGGTAAGGTAGAGGATGAGCGCTATAGAGCAGGAACACAGACAATTTATGAAGCAATCACAGCCAACACAAGCGCCTATACCCTAGTTGGTGGGGGAGATACGCTAGCCTCGATAGGTAAAGAAGAACATCTAGAGAGGATCGACCATGTTTCTACCGGGGGTGGGGCGATGCTGAAATTGCTGGAGGATGGGACTTTACCGGGAATTGAGATGCTAAACTCTTAATATGAAACTGGTTGTTTTTGATGTTGAGACGAAGAAAGCCTTTGATGAGGTGGGGGGGTATTTCCCAGAGAAACTAGGCGTGTCGATATCTGGGGTGTGGTACTCGACTACGTCTTCGAATGCACTGGGAGCAAACGGGGTACTTAGGGCTTTTAGGGAGGAAGAATTTGGCGAGATGTTTAAGATTTTTGAGTCGGCAGACAGAATAGTGGGGTTTAACAGCATAGATTTTGACATGGCGACCCACAAGCCGTATTACATTGGAGACTTACTCAAACTACCCAATTTTGACATCCTTCAAGAGGTGGAGAAAAAGGTAGGATATCGAGTTAAACTAGACTCTCTAGCCAAAGAGACCCTGGGGATTCAGAAAGGTGGGAACGGGCTCGATGCGATCACTTATTACCACGAAGGTAACTGGGAAAAATTAAGTAAATATTGCCTACAGGACGTGGAGATAACCCGTGACCTATATTTTCATGCACTCAAAACGGGCGAGTTAAAGTTTAAGAATAAGTGGAATGAAGTGGTAGTGGTCCCAGTAGACTTTGGTGCTACAGTCAAAAAAGAGACCAGCGTGCAAGTGACATTATTTTAAACTTGGATTATAATGACCATAGTTATATGTTAGGGGAGGAACATCAATGAGTTCATTTAGATTTCGTAAAAAAACTGAGTACGGAATGATGATGGTATCACTACTGGCGAAAGAAGGTAGAGAAGGATTGGTATCTGTGCGCTCTATGCAGGAAAATGGTCTCCCGAGATCTTTTTTGGTGAAGATTGCTCGTGATTTGATAAAAGCTAAACTCATAGTTGCGAAAGAAGGTAGGGGTGGGGGATATAGCTTGGCAAAAGATCCTAAAACAATTACCTTAAAAGACGTAGTTGAAGCAATTGATGGTCAAGTAGCTACTGCATCGTGCTTGGTGCATGGTGCTAAAAAATGTCCCCTAGCTGAGAATTGCCCTCATAAAAACATGATGAGCAAGTTGACGGAAGAAATTGGGATGATTTTGTCGAAGTATCGATTGTCCGATTTTGGGAACAAATGAAGAAACCCATACTAGCGGTGAACAATTTGCAGGTGACTGTAGAAGATAAACTAGTGTTAGATGGGGTGGATTTTGAGATAGCTGAGGGAGAGGTCTGCCTGTTGATGGGGGAGAATGGGAGTGGCAAATCTACACTGGCACAAGTTTTGATGGGTGATGAGAAATACAAAGTATCCGCCAAGAATCAAGCCAACCAACCAACTATCTTGTTTGCTGGAGAAGACATGCTCAAGTTGAGCATAGACGAGCGAGCTCGTGCGGGCTTATTTGTAGCCTGGCAAAATCCCGTAACGATACCGGGAGTCTCGGTATTTAACCTATGTAGGGCAAGTTATGAGGCTCGTTGTGGCCAGATAACTAAACTTACGGATTTTAGGTTGCGAGTGGAGGCACTAGCTAAAAAAGTCGGACTGACCCCGGAGCACGTTGGAAGATCGGTTAACGAGGGGTTTAGTGGGGGAGAGCGCAAGCGACTAGAACTACTACAGCTATTGTTGGTCCAGCCCAAACTAGCAGTACTGGATGAAATAGATTCGGGGATAGATGCTAAAGGAATTAAAATGACGGCAAAGATAGTCGCGGAGTTGCGCGAGCGTGGAGTGAGCGTCATGTTAATAACTCACAACAAAGTATTGTTGCAGGATGTGAGGCCAGATCACACGTGGGAGATGCGGAATGGACAATTACACACTAGGATATAGCTCGGCTACCGACGACTATAGTTACAAAGCTAAAAAAGGGCTATCGGAGTCGATCGTGAGGGAGATTTCGGCGCAAAAAGATGAACCTAAATGGATGCTAGATATCCGCATCCAAGCCTTGAAACATTACGAGTCGATGAAGATCCCCCAATGGGGCGCTGACCTAAACAAAATCAATTGGGATGATATCCACTACTATTTAAAGCCAGTGGATAAAGCGTATAAGAGTTGGGACGAGGTGCCAGATAGTGTACGCCGGGTGTTTGATGCGATCGGAGTACCAGAAGCAGAAAAGAAATTGCTCTCTGGGGTCGGTGGACAATATGATAGCGAAGTAATTTATCATAGTCTGCAAAAAGTATTGGCGAAAAAGGGAGTGATATTTTTGTCGATGGATGATGGACTTAAGCAATATCCAAAAATTGTAAAGGAATACTTTGGGAAAGTGGTGCCATATGGTGACAATAAACTGGCGGCTTTGAATACGGCAGTATGGAGTGGAGGTAGTTTTGTCTATATACCCAAGGTAGGGAAAGTCGATCTCCCGCTTCAAGCCTATTTCCGGATAAATTCTGAGAATGCAGGGCAATTTGAGCGGACGTTAATCGTTGCGGAAGAGGGGTCCTCGGTTCACTACGTCGAGGGTTGTTCGGCCCCCGCTTTTAGTAGTGCTTCGCTACACGCGGCAGTTGTCGAAGTCATTGTGAAAGAGAAAGCCAAGGTGCGCTACACTACCGTGCAAAATTGGTACAAAACGGTGTATAACCTGGTGACAAAACGAGCAACAGTGGCTAGAGATGCCCGGATGGAGTGGGTAGATTGTAATTTGGGGTCGAAGACGACAATGAAGTACCCTTCCTGTATCCTGATGGGAGAGAGAGCCCATGGAGAGATGTTGTCGATAGCAGTGGCAGGTGAGGGACAGCACCAGGATGCGGGAGCAAAGATGATCCACCTGGCACCAAACACTACCAGCAAAATAACCAGCAAATCTATCAGTAAAGCGGGGGGGAGGAGTAGCTATCGGGGACAAGTAAAGATAGCTCCACAAGCTACTGGGTCCAGGAGCAAGGTGGTGTGTGATGCCCTGATTCTAGATAGTCTGTCTCGCTCGGATACTTATCCCAACAACCAGATTATGACGGGAGAGGCTACTCTCGAGCACGAGGCGTACGTGTCTCGAGTGGGGGAAGAACAGATTATGTATTTGATGTCGAGAGGGATGAGCGCAAAGGAGGCAGAATCGATGATAATCCGCGGGTTTATTGATCCAGTAATTCAGGAGTTGCCTATGGAGTATGCGGTGGAACTTAATCGATTAGTAAAGATGGAAATGACGGGGAGTGTGGGATGAAAGATATAGTGCTTGCTACTCTAGGTTCGACGCACTTCACGCAAAAAAGCGGTGATATTTGCCTGCTGGCAAATTCACCTCTAACTCGGCTACCCGGCCTGCGCAATTTTTTCTATTGGAACGATCGGCAAAGTTGCTCGCTATTTTTATGGGCGACGCTCACCTAAAGGTATATCTATGAAGAAGATAATTGAAAAATATAATAAAGCGGGGAAGTGGGAGGTCGTGGTCCCTTTTGAGAAGGAAGGAGAGGAGATCATTTGGATGGGAATAATTGATGCGAGAGAACCAGGTGAGTATGAACTGAGAGTGGTGGCGGATCACCGGGTAGCTGATACAAAAGGACGGATCACAGTGAAGGCTGTAGCGGGCAAGGATACCCACGTCAAAGTCTTTGGGATGATCAAGATCAGAAAAGAAGCCCAAAATACGGATGACTACCTAGAGCTCAGAGTTTTGACGCTCGATAAATCTGCCCGGGCAGTGGCAGAGCCAGAACTGGAGATTGAAGCCAATAATGTAAGAGCTAGTCATGGGGCCAGTGTGGGTCAGGTGGATAAAGAGCAAATCCGCTATATGATGAGTCGTGGGATAGACAAAAAAGAAGCAGTGAACCAAGTAGTTGATGGTTATCTAGGCGTATAATTACGTTATGTTTGATCCAGCTTTAGTCAAAAAAGATTTCCCCATCCTAAAGAGAGAAGTGAATGGTAAGTTGATCGTGTATCTGGATAGTGGAGCGACTAGTCAAAAACCGGAGATGGTGTTGAGGGCGGAGAGGGAGTATTACGAAAAGCACAATGCCAATGTGCATCGTGGTGCCCATACTCTAGGGGATGAAGCGACCCAAATGTATCAGGATTCACGCGAAAAAGTAGCAAGATTTATTGGTGGGAGAAGTGAAGAAATAATCTTTGTGCGCAACACAACCGAAGCAATCAATTTGGTGGCGTACGCGTGGGGCCTGGACAACCTGCATGCGGGAGATGTGGTTGTAACAACAGTAATGGAGCATCATGCCAACATGGTGCCATGGCAAGAAGTGGCGAGGCGGACGGGGGCAAGAGTAGAGGTGGTGGGGCTGACAGAAGATGGGCAAGTAGATATGGATGACTATGCCAACAAGTTGAAACTAAAACCAAAAATGCTGGCGGTTGTACATGTGTCAAACGCGCTTGGTACGATCAACCCCGTCGCTCTGATGACCAAGATGGCCCATAAAGTGGGTGCGGTTGTGCTAGTTGATGGGGCCCAGTCGGTACCACATATGAAAGTAGAGATGAATAAAATAGGTTGTGATTTTTACGCTTTTTCTGGACACAAAATGCTTGGACCCATGGGGATAGGGGTGTTGTGGGGACGCCGAGCGATACTTGAGAAAATGAGTCCGTTCCTCACGGGTGGGGGCATGATTGGCGAAGTGACGAATACTAGCTCAACGTGGGCAGAAGTGCCAGAAAAATTTGAGGCTGGAACACCAAATGTAGCAGGGGCTGTCGGGTTGGCTAGTGCAGTAGAGTATCTCGAAAAGTTAGGGCTCGAGAATGTGAGAGAGCACGACAAAGAGCTTACGGCGTACGGCATACAGCAACTAGCAAAATTAAAGAATATAAAAATTTTGGGGACAAGGGATGTGGAAAAGAGGAGTGGTAGTGTGAGCTTTGAGTACCGAGGTGTGCATGCCCACGATGTGGCCACGGTTCTGGACTCGGAAGGGGTGGCAGTCCGCTCTGGCCATCATTGCACCATGCCACTACACAACCGTTTAGGGATATCGGCTTCGATTAGAGCTAGTTTTAACGTCTATACCACTAAAGAAGATATCGATGCTCTAGTTATGGCACTAGCAAAAGTCAAAGAAGTATTTAACAAGTGACACGACCAAACTATGGATCTATACAAAGAAGAGGTAATGGACCACTACGAGCACCCGAGGAATCAGGGGGAGATAGATTGTCCGGATTTAGAAGGTAAAGATAGCAATGCAAGTTGTGGTGATATGGTGCAGTATTATCTCAAAGTAGAGAAGGGGAAAATCGTAGAAGTGAAATGGAAGGGGATCGGATGTGCGATTACCACGGCGGCCGCGAGTAAACTGAGCGAGTACCTGCAAGATCAGACTTTGCAGGATATGAGAAAAATGAGCGAGGAAGAGTTGCTCAAAAAGGCGATCGGATTTGAGGTGAATCCTGGGAGAATGAAGTGCTTGATGTTGCCGGTGAAAGTAGTGAAGAAGCTGTTAAGTAACTGATTTATCAAAGTTGAGGTTGGGGAGGCGGTCGAGGGAGGAAAGCTCGGAGAATTCGCCACGTGCGTATTTGAGTGAGGCGACGACGCCGATCATGGCGGCATTGTCGGTGATGAGCTTTTTAGTGTAGGGGATATAGGTGGGGAGGCCGTATTCTTTGGCGGTAACCCTGGTGAGATTGCGTAGATCGATGTTGCTGACGACCCCGCCACCTAAGAGAACCATTTGGGGGGAGTAGGTATCGATAGCGCGGCGGAACCTGGTCATTAAATGTTTGAAGACTGCAGTTTGGAAACTGGCGGAGAAGTCCTGAATAAATTCTTTGGTGAGTTCTGGTTTCTCTCGCTCTAGATACTGCCGAGCGGCGGTTTTGAGGCCAGAAAAACTAAAATTTAGATCTTTGCGCATAGTCATGGGTTCGGGGAGGTGGTAGATAGGCTTGCCTACCTTGGCCATCTCGGCCAGGATGGGGCCACCTGGGTAGCCAAGCAGGAGCATGCGGGCGACTTTGTCGTAGGCCTCGCCCGCGGCATCATCGAGTGTTTCCCCCAGTAGTTCATATACACCCATTTCCTTCATCAATACGAGCTCGGTATGGCCACCTGAGATGAGGAAGCCGAGGGCGGGGTAGGTAGGGTTCTCTAGTCCGCGAGTGCCAGTTTTGGTCTGAGCCAATGACGAGAGAAGATGTCCCTCCATGTGGTTGACGGCGATTATTGGTAGCTTACGACTTACAGCTAACTGCTTACAGTAAGAAATACCTTGTTCTAGCGAAGGGGCGAGACCTGGTCCGATGGTCACGGCAAGGGCGTCCAGTTTAGGAGTCCCGGCTTTGCGGAGGGCGAGATCCACAACCTTTGGTAGCCACTCCTGATGGAGGCGCTTGGCGATGTCTGGGACAGTGCCACCCCAGCTGGCGTGATGAGAGGTCTGGCTAGAAACTACGTTGGAGATAACGCGCCTTCCCACGGTGACGGCGGCACAGGTGTCGTCGAGACTGGTTTCGATTGAAAGGATGGTTGGATCTTTTGGCATAACTTGCATATTATATCTGGAATTTATATTTTTAGCGGGTTTCGCCCCGCCTGACGAGTTCACTTTCTTATCCTCTTAAGAAAGTGAACCGAAAGAAACGAGCTCTCAGGTTCGCTGGCAAGCCAGACGCTCATGTCTATGTGATGTATTCCAATCTGACTCCATCCTTGTCGCATGT
>CAZBML010000019.1:0-11951 GCA_964493295.1 uncultured Pseudomonadales bacterium
ACTTATGGTAATACAGAAAACGGCATCTCTTCTCTAGCAACTATCGCGAAATTTGCCATACGAGAAGTTAAGCCAGAGAATATGATGTCTACTTTTCAAGGATTAGCGTACAAAACTCTCCAACGCATTAACACTCACATTGGAAAACTGAGCAATTCTTACAAAGGGAGCTATTTCAATACAACTCTAAGCGCAGTAACGCTAATTAAGTCACCAAGTTCTAATCGATGGATAATCGCTGGTCTCACAGTCGGTGATACTCATACATTCGTAATTAGAAACAATCAATTGTTCTTACTTTCAGACACTATTGACGACAATGGATTCTCACTACTGCCAAGAGCATACCAGAAGACAGATTTACTCCCAAATCTAAAGATCTTAGAAGGACAAGAAGGTGCCGATAGCCGGAAACAAAAGAGGGTCGGTCGAAACGCACCAAGCCAGCTCAGTGGCAAGGAAAACAATCCTGTTATCCCATTTGTTTTTATGGGTCAAGCCTTACGAGGAGACATCATTTTTACAACAACTGACGGCATCATTGGAGATATAGCACCTTCACAACTAATCTCCGCCATAAATAGATCACTAAAGACACATACTGATCCGACTGCAAACTTCGTTCCACCTATATTTGAACTACTTAAAAAAGAATTGATTAAAAATGGATTAAAGCCACAAGATGATTGGTCTCTCACAATCTTTGCTGTTCCTCCAGATAAGGCTTTTGCCTCACCCATAATCTCTGCGCAACAAGTTATGGATGAGTTCCTCGGCAGAACTTCAGGAGCTGTTCTAAACGCTAGCGGCACTCAATTTGGGGCCGATATACTAGAAGGTCTTTTTGATCTAGGACATCAGTCAGCAGGCTTACTCCAATCCTTCTTTAGTAATGTTAAAAACATAGTCTTAACACCTCAATCCCAGATCGAGTCTGCAGACATGATCGCCAACGAACAAGCATATCTCGACGCCAGTACCAAGGCTACTAGCCTAGCCTCTATTTACGCCGATACTCAGTCTAGCTACGAGAATCACCAAATTGCCATGAATGCCTACATCGAACCTGGCAAGCTAGCTAAAGCAAAAAATATCAGTGAAATCAAGCAACGTGCCTACTACGAAGCTGACCGCCTCCTTGGCGACTACGGCAAGCGCAACAACGCCTCAAAAGAAGCCCTCCTCCACGACTTCATCAACCTCTATCTAGGCAAGATGGAAGAAGCTATAGCCGAGGGAAGTGTCAAACTCACTGGTCCTGGATCTATCTCCATGGCTGAGATCCAATCCATGCTCATAGAGGATATTCATCTCCTGGCATATCAAGATTACGTCGATACCGAGAACCTCCTGGGCGATCATGGTCTGCGCCATCTCTTCGAGCACAATATAAACGTTACTTTTGATATCCTCAACAAACTTAAAGAGAACGGGAAAATTATCGAAGCCATAGACTACCTCATGGCCATAGAAGTCCAGGTTCGCCATGACCTAGGATATACCAACCCCACTGTTCGTGAGGGAATCAACCTAAGTCGCTTTGGCATTGATAACGGCCACAACGTCCTCTCTGCCAGATATTTCCGTGAACAACTAGAAAACAACCTCAACCACCCCCTCTCCCGCCTATTCAACAAAGAGCAAATAGCTATTATTCATGAAGCCATCCTCAAGCATGATATCGCACCCATCAACCTAGCCAGTTCAGACATCAGAGATCTCATCCTCTCTGCTGTCACCATTGCCGACAACACCCATGCCTTCGAAACCAAGCTTCCAGAGCTTCTATATGGCTATCCTGAGTCACTCAAAGTAATGCGCATCCTAAAAGCTATTGGAGAGACAATTCCCAAAGATGATCCTCAATACCAGGTTTTGATTGATCAAACCAAACAAACACTCATAAAGAGTATTCGAGATAATCCAGACTGGGGTCCAGACGACAAGACAGCACTGATCCTGTCCGCCACCCAACTCAATCCTCAGCAATGGTCCTTTAATGTTGGTCGTATTAGTGGCAACAATCCTACCTTCACACTAAACCCCGATGGATCATTTAAGATCGAAGTTGTTGGATCAGAAACCCATCGCCATATCACTCAACTATTCAACCAACAAGAGTATCTCCAACTAGCCAAGTTCATTGCTGATTTAACTAAAGAAAATAAAAAAGACGTCCTCGCCAAGATGAATGCCAATCAAACTGAGTTTGGCAACGGTCTAATCACGATCAGAGTCATCACTTCCCAAGAGGAGCTCACTACCAAAAAAACTGACTATCAAACTGCCATAGAGCAATTACTCACAGAAGACACACATCTCCAAACTTACAACAACGCAGACAACAAGCTAGCCAAGGATCAGGCGTACCAAGAAGCACTCCTTGTTACAGTTCCAGACGACAGCTCAGTCCTCCAAGAGATAGTCACCATCAAAGCCAAGAGAAGACAGTTGTTTGAGGAGTATTATGCACAAAATAATCAGAACAATACTCCACGAGAATCACTCATTCCTGTCAAGCTAGAAGAACCACCAAGTAAACTCAACAAGTTCTTATATCTAGGAATAAAATTTGCCGAGCCAATAACCAAATTTATTGCTGACCTACCAGATACAGTGGAACTACTTCCCGAACCATATAGCACTATATTCTCATTTATCGGCGATAATTATGAGGATTTCGTCATCTGGATCAAAAGTATCAATCCTACGTTAACCAACTTGCGAAGTGGTCTCTCTACTCCCTCTCTTACCCCCATCCAGTCTTCACAAATGAGCACGAATGAAAGAGTTTATGTCACTTCTCGTGCCGATGCCAAAGACCTCTACAATATTTACAACAACATAGAGTCTTCAAGCCAAAAAGTTCACCAAGCAGCCATGACAGCATACATCAAACCTGTCAAAATTGTCTCTAATCAAAATATGCAGATTAATGACATCAAACAACATGCACTTATAGAAGCTGATAGGCTCATGGACAATTATCAAAAGCGGAACAATTCTGTCAAACATGCCCTCCTCCACGACTTCATCAACCTCTATCTAGGCAAGATGGAAGAAGCTATAGCCGAGGGAAGTGTCAAACTCACTGGTCCTGGATCTATCTCCATGGCTGAGATCCAATCCATGCTCATAGAGGATATTCATCTCCTGGCATATCAAGATTACGTCGATACCGAGAACCTCCTGGGCGATCATGGTCTGCGCCATCTCTTCGAGCACAATATAAACGTTACTTTTGATATCCTCAACAAACTTAAAGAGAACGGGAAAATTATCGAAGCCATAGACTACCTCATGGCCATAGAAGTCCAGGTTCGCCATGACCTAGGATATACCAACCCCACTGTTCGTGAGGGAATCAACCTAAGTCGCTTTGGCATTGATAACGGCCACAACGTCCTCTCTGCCAGATATTTCCGTGAACAACTAGAAAACAACCTCAACCACCCCCTCTCCCGCCTATTCAACAAAGAGCAAATAGCTATTATTCATGAAGCCATCCTCAAGCATGATATCGCACCCATCAACCTAGCCAGTTCAGACATCAGAGATCTCATCCTCTCTGCTGTCACCATTGCCGACAACACCCATGCCTTCGAAACCAAGCTTCCAGAGCTTCTATATGGCTATCCTGAGTCACTCAAAGTAATGCGCATCCTAAAAGCTATTGGAGAGACAATTCCCAAAGATGATCCTCAATACCAGGTTTTGATTGATCAAACCAAACAAACACTCATAAAGAGTATTCGAGATAATCCAGACTGGGGTCCAGACGACAAGACAGCACTGATCCTGTCCGCCACCCAACTCAATCCTCAGCAATGGTCCTTTAATGTTGGTCGTATTAGTGGCAACAATCCTACCTTCACACTAAACCCCGATGGATCATTTAAGATCGAAGTTGTTGGATCAGAAACCCATCGCCATATCACTCAACTATTCAACCAACAAGAGTATCTCCAACTAGCCAAGTTCATTGCTGATTTAACTAAAGAAAATAAAAAAGACGTCCTCGCCAAGATGAATGCCAATCAAACTGAGTTTGGCAACGGTCTAATCACGATCAGAGTCATCACTTCCCAAGAGGAGCTCACTACCAAAAAAACTGACTATCAAACTGCCATAGAGCAATTACTCACAGAAGACACACATCTCCAAACTTACAACAACGCAGACAACAAGCTAGCCAAGGATCAGGCGTACCAAGAAGCACTCCTTGTTACAGTTCCAGACGACAGCTCAGTCCTCCAAGAGATAGTCACCATCAAAGCCAAGAGAAGACAGTTGTTTGAGGAGTATTATGGAAACATGCCCCGCTAAAATAATGACTATAATATCAAAACCTGTTAAAGTATTAGCAGTCAATCTTATAAGGTTGTTAAGCTAGCTATATGGCAGTATTAGAAGTAGTTGGGGTTGAAGAGAATGTAATCCCGTCTATGTCTCCAGAAATTACTAGAGCAGATCTCGTCAGACTGGCAGACTCATGGTTTGACAGACTTGGCGAAACCAAAGAGCGCAGAACTGCACTCAATGTGAGTATTATGCCAGCAGATATTCTCTCAGACAAGCGCAACGACAGAGTACAAACTTTTCTCAATCACTTTTTCCTCCAGCCAGATTTTAACCAAGCAGAATACGACTCGGATCCAGTGGGATACATCAGATCACATTCACAGCAAATTATTCCAGAATTGAGCAGAGATAGAGCAGTTACTATTGATCACGCTGAACCCACCATTGAACACCTATCCTGGGAGCCAGACAGCACTATTGACCAAATTGGCAATTATCTCGGGTTAGGCATCCACACCGAAGGTCAAACACCGATAATGACAATCGAAGAAACTTTATTCGAAAAGATACCTGAACGCTCAAGGTCTAAGCTAACTGGATTTATTTAAGGATCCAATTTTTACCCATCTAGTGCAATTCACTACAAAACTTGCTACTATTAATCTATACTCAAATACTCAGGAGGATATATGTTCAAGTCTGCCCTTAAAGTTCTCGCTCTACTCATCATCTCAGTTCTCGTTTACCTAGGTTCTGCCGTTGCCACAGGCTTTATTTCGGCATTGTCTAACAATATCGAAACCTCCACCTTTGCTGTCATCTTCGACTCTCAGATCACGATCGCTTATCTCCTCATGTACTACTCACTGGCACATTTCTATAAATTTACTGAAAAACAAAACTATTTCCTTTTTGTCATCAGCCTCATCCTATCCTTCACCACCAACTTTATCCAGGGAGCATTTACTCTCCTCATCCTCCCTCCCCTACTCAAAAAATTTGGCCTTATCTCTCACCAGACTCTATAAACAACCTGGACTGCTTTAGTTACTTCAAATGACCCCTTGTTGTCGGCCACGGCCTTTGTACTAGTTGCGGTATTGCCACTACTAGCCTGCTCTATCCCTACTATCTTGCGAATAGGCCTAAATCCTACTGTCATATCGAGATTATTTTTAGCATCTTTTAATGCATCATTCAGCGCCTCTAGCTCCAATTTATCCTGATCTTTTACACTCACCACAGGTTGTGACACAATCGTTGCTCCACTAGCATACATGTTGACGATCATTTCGGGTACTTGAGCTACATTCGTAGTTTTAACATTCAGTGTCGTCATCGACTGATAACCCTTGGCGCCAGCAACAACTGCCGCAGCTGGAGTCAGAGTTATCTGCGTCTCAGTAATATCCTCTGATTTGATATTCATCTCTGTTAGTTGTTTACGTACCCCTTCGATTTTTTTGCGCAAATCAGTCAAGGCCACGTCTGCCGAATCGGCAATCACATTGACTGTGACATTAAAAGTTGCACTCGTAGCTGGCACAGACACAATTCCAGTGCCCGTCACTACTACCTCCGCTGGGCTAAATACCCACATCCCAAAAATGACCGACACTATAACAGCCAATCCTATCAACCAAGTTTTTTTATTATTTGTTTCCATGCTTCAATACTAAACAGTTTTGAGGTCTTTGTCGAATATATCAATCTATCAACTTGTGGTACACAACAAGTAATCCAAACAGCCATACTCGCATGATCCTTTTCCATCTCCATGGTTCGTGGATCACTCTCCACAGCCATTTCATGCCCATCCGATCGATCCATGCGGGGCAGACTTTGATCAGCCCTGCCCACTCGTCAAACACCCCACCGACCCCCATGGCAACTTTTGCCCGCAGGTATGGTCGGTTGTCCTCAATCCAGATATCTTGGTACGGTGAGCTGTAAGCAACTAGCAAATAGTCGGGCTCAAAGCCATTTATCTTGGCTATTGTCATACTTGCTTCCTCATTTTTCTCGACAGCCACGGTCTTGGCACCCTCGTACCACGAGATCTGGACAGCAGGATATTTTTTACTCATTTCCTTGGCGGCTCGCTCCGCTACCCCGGGTGCCGCACCGAGCAAAAACACTTTTTCTTGTTTTTCCTCCGCATGGCGCAGGATCTCATGGACTAGCTCGGTCCCACTGATCCGCTCCACGCTCCCAGTTCCTAACTTCTGACTTCTCTTTCCCAGTATCTGACTAGCCCACACCACTCCATGCCCATCAGCTACGGTCAAACACTTGTCTAGCACTTGGGAGAACTTTTGATTGGTCCTGGCTTCCATTATGTACTCAGGATTCACAGTTGCCACATGGAGCATTTCCTTCCTCTGGAGCCAAAGTTTCTTTAGCACTTGATTATATCGAGTGCCAAAGATAGTCACACCCAAAATTTCCACGGGTAAATCAGTCTTTTTAGCATATTTTTTTATGGTTTTATGTGTCTTTTTTTTCATTTTTTACCTAATTCCTGCTTCCCGACTTCTAATTCCTCGTCCCCATCATACCTTTTCTGGAAAAATAGTGCAAAATTACCTCAAAATTATCACCAAAAATATATCTTATATAAATCCTAATATCTAAATCCTAATTCCTAAATCAATTATCTTAGCAATAAATACTCTAAGACTATAATATAGTAGCAAAATGTCAAGAAAAATGCCCATTTGATCAAATTATTTATACTAAGATTTAATCTTGTATTTAGGATTTATGATTTAAGATTTATGATTTCACGCTTTTACTGTTATACCCCTCCCCCACTATGACCTCCAAACTATCTTTTGCCGCCTTTTCCCAGGTAAATGATTTCACTCTCTTCAGTCCCATAGATATTAAGCTACTTTGTTGTTTTTTACTGCTTAATACCTGTTTCATTGCATTCGCCAAACGATCCACAAATTCTGATTGTATTTTTGAATTTAGGGTTTGTTTAGGATTTAGGATTTCAGATTTAGGATTTTCAAGTTGGACGATAAGTCCAGCACTACCCACTACTTCCTTTAGGGCTCCCCCATCACTACTGACGACAGGTACCTTGTGCGCCATCGACTCTAGCACTGGCAACCCAAACCCCTCTGTAATCGACGGTTGGACGTAGAGTGCGGCCCCCTGGTACAACTGGCTCAGTTCCGCCTCGCCTACTCTCCCTGTAAATACCACCTTTTCCTGGATCCCACATCTGGAGGGTGCTCGCAGTACCTCCTCGCAACTCCACCCTACAGCCCCTGCAATCACTAGTTTTATGCCTGGTAGATCTTTGGCTATCAAAGCAAACGCCTCTATCAAAGCCACCAAGTTCTTCCTTGGCTGGATCGTCCCGACAAACAAAACATATTTCTTATCTTGCAGACCAAACTGATTTATTACTTCTCTCAATCCGGCTGGAGTCGCTTCGCGACTTGATAGCCGGACCCCTTCATACACCACTTTGATCTTCTTTGAGCTAGTATGTAGTTCTTTTTTGAGTTGATTTGCGGTAAATTGCGAGACAGCGATCAACTTGTCTGCATGTTTTGCCGCGTAATAGGTAGACAGCGGCAGGTACCATTTTTGCAACCAATTTTTATATTCTGGCAACCACTGGTACTCCAGGCCATGGATCGTCACCACTGTCTTGAGTCCGGGTTTACGCAGTACCGGCAAAGTATGGGCGGGCACCCACAATACATCAATCGTCAATTTTTGATATGTTTCCCAGGCTAAACCGACCTGCGTCCACAAATACTTAAACTTGACTTCTTTGACAATTACATTGCTATATCCGACAATTTCTTTTGGGACAATCGTATTTGGTCGGATAAACAGCACAAATGTGTGTGATTTTGCTTCTGGCAGTCGAAGCATGGCATTGATAAGGTGATAAGAGTAGTTCTCGGTACCCGTTTTATCACTGACATAGGCTCTCGAGGCGTCAATTCCAATCAACATACTCTAAATATATCAGAATATCTAAATTCTAATACCTAAATACTAAATAATTTTTAAAATTCGAATCCATAATTTGTTTAGGATTTAGAGTTTAGTGTTTAGGGTTTAACGTGTTATCTTAGCGCTCGCCTATAACTATCAATATTCTCGATCGCTCTGCCTGTCCCCTTGACCACACAAAAAAGCGGATCCTCGGCCAGATAGGCCGGCACCCCGAGTTCTTTTGTCAGGAGAGTATCTAAATTCCTCAAGGTAGAGGTACCCCCACTCATCACAATGCCTTTATCGATGATGTCGCTCGAGAGTTCTGGGGGAGTATCTTCAAGCACGGCTTTGACTACGCCGACGATCTGGGAGAGCGGTTTCTGCATGGCTTGGTGGATATCACTCGAGGTAAAGACCACTGTTCGCGGCAAGCCGGTCACACTATCGCGTCCTTTGACATTCATACTCTCTTCGCGGGCCAATTTTGTGGCCGAGCCAATTTTTATTTTTACGGTTTCGGCAGTTTGATCGCCGATTATCAAAGAATGGGTCCGGCGCGCAAAATCAATGATTGCCTCATCCAGCTTCGTCCCCCCTACTCGTACGCTTTTGTGGACTACCACCCCGCCCAGTGCAATGACAGCCGCCTCAGCCGAGCCACCACCAATATCCAAAATCATATTACCCGAGGCCTCGGCTATCGGGATCCCGGCCCCTATCGCGGCCGCCAGTGGCTCATCGATCAAGTAGACTTGGCGGGCACCTGCCGCAATCGTGGCGTCCTGTGCCGCGCGCCTCTCCACTTGGGTGCACCCCGCAGGCACACAAATCATAATGTCTGGTTTAAACAGCCAAGTCGAGCCTATGGCTCGTGTAATAAAATACTTAAGCATTGCCTCAGTCACTGCATAATCCGCGATCACGCCATCTTTCATGGGCCTACTAGCGATAATATTACCCGGGGTACGACCCAACATGGTCTTGGCTTCATTGCCTACTGCAACCACTCGCATATCACCCACGTTCACCGCCACCACAGTGGGTTCGTTCAAAACCAGTCCTTCACCAGCGAGCCACACGAGCGAATTGGCTGTCCCCAGATCTATCCCTAAACGCTTGCCAAACTTCATATGCATTCATTTTACCATGACCTTCAAAGCCGAATATGATCACCCTGCCCCAGTGTAGCCATCAGAGCGAAACGGGGTTTTCACGGTTATCACATTATTACCGCACACATTTCTTTATTACCGCATCACAGGTATATATATTGCGTTATTTATTCAGTCTTGACATTCAAATCCCGCAGATTTACACTCAAAATATCCCCAACAAACTTAGACAAATATCTGGATGTACAAGTTATGGACAAACTCTACACAATTATCGAAGTCGCTACCAAGTTGGGCTTGTCGGACAAGACCTTGCGCCGGTGGGAAGAGGCTGGGCGATTTAAACCCAGTCGCACGCTCGGCAACCAGCGTCGCTACTCCATAGAAGATCTCCAGATCCTCGACGCCATCAAGCACGGCACGATCGCTGGTCAAGACGATCTCTTGACCCCACTGCAAGCCAGTCAGCTCTGTGGGGTCTCATCAGCTACGATCATGCGCTGGGAAAACGAAGGCAAGATCCATCCTTTGATTACCTCAGGTAACACCTATTATCCGCGACAAAAACTCATGGCCAAGCTCGACGAGCTCAAACATTTTGTCCGCGAGATCGAACCAGAGCCACAACTCACCCCGGTCGCGGAGCCAACTATTAGTGATGAGCCCCTTGTCCAACAGGTCGCACCTCCTCGCCTCAACAAACTAGTCAAGCCAGCGCTCTCACCTGTCAAATCCTCCTGGTCACTCGACAACCAAATCTGGAACTTGGTCATCACCCTCACTCTACTCATTTGTTATCACTTGATCTTTAATCAAAGCTCTACCCCCATCTCTCCCCAGACTCCCCCCAGTGGTACAGTCCAGGGAGCCTCAACTACCACTCAAGATCCGCGCCTCGACGATTTGCTCGTCAAGTTCCAGGATCATCTCTCTGCCGAGCTCCTCAAAGACGCCAAGCCCATCCCCGTGACCACGATCAAGCTCGACAATACCTCGCTCGTGACAGGCACCGCCACTCTCCACAAAAACAAAAATCAAGTTTCGATCCCGGCCGCAAAAATCACCCCCACTACCCCAGTCAACGTCACCTTTACCTCCGACTTTGCCCCCGCCAAAAAGTACTGGGTTACACCCACCACCGAGTCTTTTACTCTCTACACCGATTTCCCGGTAGGCGCGGACACTAGTTTCAACTACTCATTCATCACCCCCACGAGCACTCCCTCTGCGACCGCTACTCCCTCCGCTGTTCTGCGTTAGTTACTTGACCACTTAGTTGCTATAATAAGACATATGAAATTCGCTAAACTCAAACTCCCCTCACCCGCCAAGATGCGCCTGCTCATTTTCCTCTCGACCATTCTCTTTATCTTCTTTGGCACTTTTCTCATGATCCGCTATGCCCAGGGATACCGCCCCACGCGCAGTGGAGTGATCAAAGGGACCGGCCTCCTCTCTGCTGGCTCCTATCCCACCGCCGCCGAGGTCTACATCAACGGCAAGCTCACTACCGCGACCGACAACACTCTCAATCTGGATCCCAACCTCTACGATGTCGAAATCAAAAAAGATGGCTATCATACCTGGAAAAAGCAACTCCAAATCACGGCCGAGCTCGTCACCGAAACTAGCGCCCAGCTTTTCCCCATTAGTCCGACCCTTGAGCCACTCACCTACACTGGCGCGATCCAGGCTATCCCCTCGCCCGACGGCACCAAACTGGCCTTTACGGTCGCCTCTGCTTCTGCTATCGCCAAAAACGGTCTCTACGTCCAAGATCTCTCTTCCTCCCCCATCAATCTAAACAAAACTGCCAGGCAAATCGCCCGTACCGAACCTGGATACAACTACGTCACGAGTAGTTACACCTGGAGCCCCAATGGCTCAGAGATCCTCGTCGCCTTTGATAGCGGCGCCCACATATTGCTTAGCACCAGCACCTTCAACGATCTGGCCGATTTGACCGATGTGACCGTGCGCCTCCCCCAGATCCTCTCGGAATGGGAGCTAGAGCTAGCTAGAGAGGAGCGGGTCCAGCTACTCAAACTACCCGATTTTATGGCGACGGTAGCAACTGGCTCGGCTACCAATCTCTACTTCTCCCCCGACAACAAAAAACTCCTCTACCAAGCCACGACCGCCCTCGATATCCCCTCCCATCTAATCGAGGCTCTTCCCTCCTCCTCTACCCAGCTGGAATCGCGCGGGATCAAACCTGGATCTTGGTATATCTACGATCTCAAAGAAGACAAAAATTTCTTGATTGCCGAAGGTACGCTCCCCACCCCATCACCCTCACCCACACCCAAATCCAAAAAATCCCTCGCTCCTCTCAAATCAGTCTTTACCCCTACCAAGCTCACTCTCCTCCCCAACTTTACCGAGGCTATCCCTGCAGAGCTGATCTCCTCCCCTTCGGCTTTTCATGCCCTCCAAAACAACGTCACCACACTCGAAAGCATCACTCTCTTCAATGCTCAGTACTCACCAATTTTTGTGGGCACTATCCAGTGGTACCCAGACTCCAATCACTTGATCCTGACCTCTGCCAATGGGATCGATATTGTCGAG
>CAZBML010000020.1:0-11851 GCA_964493295.1 uncultured Pseudomonadales bacterium
TCGTGGACAATTGGTGGACATATGCCAGATATAAAGTTTATAAATAGTCCAAGAAGTGAGGAAAAGCGCTGGAAGGCCACATGGAAAGAGGTGGAGAATGGATGGTTCCATAACCATGGATTCTTGGTCGTGCCGGCACTGCGAGATGACATCCAAAAACAGATCCAAGTGGTTTATCCTAAGCAACTAGAGTATCAGAGAGTAGATGTTATGCCTTTTGAAAGGGCATGGGGAAAAGTAGAGCAGGGCTTTTGGGAGGAGCTAGACCACTACTTGCCAGAAGCCAGGAAAATGCATACCCACGTAACAGTGGATATTGGGAGATATGGTACCGTTTCTTCGAGCTATTGGTCGAGCTCGCATTACTACCTACGAGCAGATCGAGGTGTGGCTGACCTGGCGGCAATGATTGTCAACCGCACACTTTATGAAATACGTAAAACGGTGGGGGTGACCTGGACCAAGCGAGAAGCCCTAATGGATTTTATTATGACTAGACCAGTCATGAAAAAGCTGTTCCCAGATTTTGAGCCAGTATTCACCCAGCTGGCGAGAGTGAGCGCAAGAGCTCGGAGTGAATCGGAAAAGTATTTGCGAGAGCTAGGAGTATCACAGCCAAAAGAAGAATTTGAGGTCGAGAGAATGCGTTTGTCAAAACTAGAGAAAAAAGTGATGCAAGCGTTGGTCGATCATAAAGGTGAGCTGGTGTCATACGACGAGCTGGCGGACACTGTATGGGGGGTTGGCGAGTTTAAAACTTTTTGGGCACTTAACAAACTAGTGGAGCGGATGAGAGTCAAGCTAGATAAAATGGGAATAGAGGGGAAACGAGTGGAATCGGTGAGGGGACAGGGCTATCTTTTGAACTGATTTGATACAGATTTTGCGATTGGATAATCAGATCTATGTGGTATATTTAAATGACGTAAATTAGTATAAGTTTATTGGGAGGTTTTTCATGAAGCAAGCTATCCAGCAGTACCTGATGGTTATAGCACTGATTGTGGGTGCGTATTTGATCGGAGTATATAAAACCAAGACCGAGTTTTTGGAGAAGGGAGTGGGGAATACTGTGGCGCAGGTGGGACAACCAACGCAACAGCAAGCTAACCCAACCACCGTAGATCTAGAGAAAATTAAGGACAAATTTGATGGTAAGCACATCACCTTTGGCAAGCCAAATGCTAAAGTCCTGATTACCGAAATTTCTGATCCTTCGTGTCCTTTCTGCCATATTGCGGCAGGACTACACCCAGAACTAAACAATGGCAGTGCACAGTTTAAGATGAAAGCCGATGGTGGTAGCTATGAGCCACCAGTGCTAGAGATCAAAAAACTGGTCGATGAAGGCAAAGCGAGCTTTATCTTCCTCTATGCGCCAGGACACGGCAATGGTGAGGTGGGTACCCAAGCGATGTACTGCGCCTACGAACAGGGCAAGTTCTGGGAAGCTCATGACAAGCTCATGACCAAAGCTGGTTATGACTTGCTAAATGATGTAGTCAAGAACGATCTGACCCAGGCAAACAAAGTGGTCGAACTAATAGGCTCATCTGTGGATAGTAGGAAACTACAGAGCTGTTTGGATAGCAAGAAATATGCTGGTCAAGCCGCCGAAGACACGGCATTTGTGCAATCTCTCGGCTTTGGCGCGACCCCAACATTCTTTGTCAACTCGACAGTAGTCGAGGGGGCACAGAGCTGGAGTGCGTTTAAACCAACCGTAGATCCATTGATTTAAGATTCAAGATTTAGGACGTTTGATAGAAGAAACGGGGAGAAATCCCCGTTTCCCGTGCTTATTTGGTAAAATACGACGTATGAGAGCGATATTGTTTGTAATATTTAGTATGTTTTTGTGGGTGAGGCCAGTCTCGGCTCAAATGGTACCGGAGGAGATGGTAGGACAGCTGGCTAGCTCTCCCATAGCGAGTATGACGGGAGAGAGTGCAACACCAGCTGGGCAAACTGCCCAAGCAGGGATTGTGGAGCGCCGAGTAGAGGAAAAAACTGACTTGACCCAGCCAACAGGTGAGACAAAAAGCAAATTGGAGAAAGTATTGGAGGAAAACCCAGTTGGTGAACTGAGCTGGCAGAACTTTTTGCGATATGCGATAACTAGGGCAGTGAAAAACGGGGTGCCAGTGAATACGGTCGTGCTGATCCTGTTGTTCCCGCTGGTTGTGGCGATGGTTGCGGCCGCGAGACACTTGATCGGGATGAGGGGTGCAGGCATCCTGACACCAGCACTACTTTCGGTCGCATTTTTGGCTACTGGGGTGTGGGCAGGTGTGATCTTGTTTATTATCATTTTGGCAGTGACGGTGATAGGGCGGACAACACTAAAGACACTCAAACTGCAGTATTTACCTAGAGTCTCGCTGTTGCTTTGGATAGTGTCGGCTGGAGTATTTGTCACACTGTTTGTGGCGTCGATCGGGGGAGTATCCCAGCTTGTGACAGTGGGTATTTTCCCTATTTTGATCCTCATGTTGCTGTCGGAGACGTTTATTGATATCCAGCAGGGTAGGAGCGGGAGTGAAGCCAGAGCCCTGATTTTCCAGACTTTTGTATTGGCAATGATCTCGTCGCTGATGCTCGGGAACGAGCTGGTACAGCGGGCGGTATTGTTGTGGCCAGAGCTGATCTTTTTTGGCGTAGCAGTATTTGATGTGTTTATGGGGAGGTACACCGGCTTGCGATTGTCAGAGTATCTGATGTATCGAGGGATCGTAAAAGAAGATGAAGAGGAGTGAGAGTATATCCTAATTTTTGAAACTCTAAACCCAAAAAAAATTATAATTTATAAAATTAAAAACTTATTTAGAATTTAGAACTTGGAATTTAGAAATTATGAAGATTAGAGATGTTCTTGGTCTAAACTCACGTAACCACCTCTATACTTCGGTTTACAACACCCGTACCGGCAAGGTAGTGGCCAACTCCAAACTGCTGACAAAAAAAACTTTGCGCGGGGCTAAAGTAAGGGTTCCAGAGACTTACTCAGTGATAAAGGGAATGGATGATTTGGAGGAATTTGATTTTTTGAAATTACCGGGCGATTTTGTGGTTAAACCCAACAATGGCCTGGGAGGACAAGGGATAGTTGTGATCGAGAAGCGGGGGGAGTTTGCCGGAGAATGGATCGATTCGCAAGGCCAGCTGTGGACAATTGCAGATTTGAAGTTGCACATGGCAGATATTTTGGCTGGGCGGTATTCGATGGATGATGTTTCGGATATTGCTTATATCGAAGAACGGGTCAGGGTACACCCGGTGTTTGAAAAATATAGCTATCATGGTACGCCAGATATTAGAGTGATTGTGTTTAACCGTGTGCCAGTTATGAGTTATGTGAGATTGCCGACTGAAGAATCGGGTGGACGAGCCAATCTCTTTCAGGGTGCGGCGGCGGTGGGGATCGATATTGCCACAGGGATTACGACCTACGGCGTGCACCATGCTAAACCAACTGAGTTTTTCCCTGGGACTAGGCGCAAGCTAGCCAATATCCAAATCCCGCAATGGGAAGAAATCCTCGAAACGGCGATCAAGGCGTCTGAGGCAATTGGGCTCGGGTATATGGCGTCCGACATAGTGTTGCAGACAATATCGGAAAATCCTAAATCACAAATCCTAAATCCTAAATCAGAGGTAAAAGAGCAGGTGGCAGTACCCATGATCCTTGAGGTAAATGCTCAGCCAGGACTAAAAATCCAGATCGCAAATAGAGCGGGACTGAGAGAGCGACTGGCTAGGCTCAAAGGATTGAAAATTGTTTCTCCCCGCCATGGGATCCGCGTGGCGCAGGCGCTATTTGCCGATCCTAAGCTGGAAGAGAAGGGGTTGGGGAGGAAGACAGTAGGGGCATATGAGGAGGTTGAAGTGTTGGGACATAATGGGACAAGAGAAATAGTAAAAGCCAAGATTGATACTGGAGCCGATGGTTCGAGTATAGACAGGGTATTGGCAGAAGAGTTGGGTTTGCTAGAGAGCGATAATATTTTATATTACGATTATTTTCGTAATGCACTAGGACGAAAAAAAAGAGAAATAGTGGGGGTAACATTTATCATGGCAGGGCGCAAAATGAAAACGCAGATCTCGATCGCTGACCGATCGAGATTACGTGCAAAAATGATTGTGGGTCGAAGAGATTTGAAACAGTTTGCGGTGGTTGTGGAGTAGACATGT
The DNA here is from genome assembly GCA_964493295.1 of uncultured Pseudomonadales bacterium. Taxonomy (GTDB): domain Bacteria; phylum Patescibacteriota; class Microgenomatia; order UBA1400; family UBA12108; genus CAJAUT01. The sequence continues at coordinate 4,195 of CAZBML010000020.1, forward strand.
CATACAAAAAGCGAGTCATAATCGGACTGAGCGGGGGAGTGGACTCCTCCGTGGGTGCGGCGCTACTCATCGAGCAGGGGTATCAAGTGGAGGCAGTGTACCTTGAGTGTTACAACGAGCCGGGGTGTAGGACCGATCAGGACAAGAAAGATGCTTTGCAGGTAGCCATTAAACTCGGGATTAGTTTTCAGGTTTTAGATTTTAGGAAAGAGTACAAGGAGAAAGTGATTGAGTATTTTTACCGTGAATACGAGGCAGGGAGAACCCCAAATCCAGATGTGATGTGCAATCGAGAAATCAAGTTTGGGATTTTTTATGACTGGGCCCTTCGACAAGCTCAGGGTAAACCTAGATACGACTACGTGGCGACAGGGCATTATGCACGGATTGCCGATCGGGAGACTCCCGAAAGTCGTCTTCCGGGAGTCTCCCGGAAGGCACTGCGTCGTGCGGTGGATGAGAGCAAAGATCAGTCGTATTTCCTCTGGCAGGTGCCGAGTGATCATTTAGCACATATTTTGTTCCCACTGGGGGAGATGCTCAAGAGTGAAGTGAGGGAAAAAGCACGAGAGCTGGGACTGCTGACGGCGGGTAAGCCCGACTCGATGGGGATTTGCTTTATTGGAGAGGTGAATGTAAATAAACTGCTCAAAGATAGGTTGGGGGAGGATCCAGGACGGGTGGTACTGCAGTGTCACAGCGATACGGTTTCACAGCCGGTCGTTGGTACTCACAAAGGTTTGTGGTTCCATACAGTAGGGGAGCGGGGAGGATTTGAGATAGACAAAACCAAGCTGAAAAAACTAGGTTTTCACCCAGAGAAAATGGGTCCGCTTTACGTGGTCGCGAAGAATAAAGAGAAAAATGAGCTGGTGGTGGGGGAGAGACAAGAGACGATGAAGAGTTCATTTAAGATTTCAGATTTTAGATTCGAGGAGATAGGGAGGGAAAAATTGTGGGTGAGAATCCGTAATCTAGGAGAATTGTACAAAGTTAAAAGTTTGAAAAGCGTAAATTCTAAGTTGGTAATCGAAACTGCCGAAGCAGTTTTTGGGGTAGCAGAGGGACAAAGCGCGGTTTTTTATGACGAGGAGGGGGTACTTGTGGGGGGCGGAATAATAGTGTAATCTTTAGTTATGAAAAGAAAAGTTGCTAAGAAAAAGCAGTCGAAAGTAGTAGTCCAGCACGATGCCGGAATCATGCGCAACCAGTTTTTTGGCATGCTGATCTTGGCTGTGGGGATTGGAGCGCTGATCGTGATGGTGCGCTACTTTATCATTTCCCTCCAAATGCCGACCGATGTGTTTTTGATCGATCCAGCTGACTTGATCCCAGGAATGAGTAATTAGTTTCTAGATGTTAGGAGATAGATTCTAGTAGAGTTGTTGTTGTGGGAATCATTCACCTGAGGTACAATAGTGGAATCTTGATTTAGCTTCACACGAAATTTTTCGGTGCACTTGCTAAAACCCAAGGAAAGATCAAAGAAATATATGGCAGATAAAAAAGTAAAAGCAGTAAATCCCACTACGCCAAAGGCTCCGCAGGGACAGGGAAAAGTAAAAGAGCCCATTCGACAAACTCAGGGCGAGCCTACGTCCATGGAAGAGCTCCTGGCTACTTCTGGATATACGCTCTCTGTACCCAAGAAAGGCGAGACCCTCAAAGGTCTAGTAACTGGGGTCAACCGCAAGATGGTAATGGTAGACATCGGCGCAAAGACCGAAGGAGTGGTAGCTGATAGAGAATACGAATTTGCCAAAGAATTCATCGAAACAATCAAGGTCGGCGACGAGATCGATGTCTACGTTGCTAGCGACGAGAACGAGCGTGGACAAATCCTCCTGTCCCTCAAGCGTGCCATGTTTGACAAGCTCTGGACCATGCTAGAGGACTACCTCAAGAACGAAAAAGAAGTGGTCGTCAAAACAGTCGAGCTAAACCGCGGAGGCATGATAGTGCGCTGGCAGGGACTACGCGGATTCATCCCATCCTCCCAGTTTGGCGCGACTTATGCAGGTAACCTACAAGGACTAGTGGGCAAGGATATCTCGGTCAAACCAATCGAAGTAGATAGAGAAAAGAATCGCCTGATCTTCTCGGAGAAACACGTGTCCGAAGCGGCGGTGATGGAGCAGAGAGAATCTGCCCTCAAGGGTGTCAAAGTCGGCAATGTCTTCTCTGGATCGGTGACTGGCGTACTCTCGTTTGGCGCCTTTGTGGCTGTACCTGTCACATCTGGCAAAGAGACAATCACTGTTGAAGGACTCGTCCACATTTCTGAAATCTCTTGGGAAAAAGTCGAGGACATCCACAAATATCTCAAAGTCGGCGACAAAGTCGAAGTGAAAGTACTTGGGGTAGAAGAGGGAACAGGCAAACTAAACCTCTCCATGAAACAGCTCCAAGCCGATCCATGGTCACTGGTCGCGGAGAAATACGCCGCTGGCACTACTGTCAAAGGCACAGTCTCGAGATCGGCTCCATTTGGCGTGTTTGTAAACTTTGAACCTGGCGTTGACGGACTCATCCACGTATCACGCATTGCCTCCTTTGGCGAGCTGACACCTGGCGAAGAGATCGAAGTCCTAGTCGAGAATGTAGATCCAGAACACAGACGTATGTCACTGGGACCAGTCCTCAAAGAAGTACCTATCGGGTATAAATAAATCTTTGATTTAAGATTTACGATTTAGGATTTATGAAATAAAGGAGATATATGTCAAAAACAAAAATGATAGTAAAGGACGACCAGATCCTGGTCGACCTGCAGTGGATCTTTGAGGAGATAAGGTCCGCCAATGGTGATTGGAAAGCTGTGGAAGAACAGCTCAAAGGTTTGCTCTCTGCAGTTGAAGAGTAAGGTTTAGACTCCTATTTTCCAAATTCCTTTTTCGAGGAAAGCAGGGATGCTTTGGCGGACTGCTTTGTTTAAAAGGTTGCTGTGAGAGAGTTTAAATTTTTTGGCGTACTGTGACAGGGTGATGATTTCTTGGTGTTTGAGGTAGGCTAGGCGTTTGTGGTAACTGTTGGTTATAGCCCTAGCGACCATGACCTCTGTAAGGCCGGTAGCGCCTGAAGCATCAAATTCTTTAAATCCCTCATAATATAATTTGCGGTCGATAAATTTAATATTGATTGGGACATAGCCCTCACGGATCAGGAGAAAGTTGAGGAGAGCTCTACCAATCCTACCGTTGCCGTCGACAAAGGGATGGATGTGTTCGAAAGTAAGATGGAGTAGGCTCAGACGAGAGATAATGTTGTCATGACTGCCCATATAGCGTTGGATCATTGGGGTGATTTGGGGGAGTACTAGCTCTGGGGCGGGGGCAATGTGAGTACCTACTCTGACAAATTCGTTTGCTGTGCGAAATCTCCCAGCCACATCGTCGCGAATGTTGCTCAGGAGCATTTGGTGAAGCCTGAGGATGAGGTCTGGGGATAGCTCTACTTCTCTAGCTTTGTGTCCGATATATTGCACAACCCGCGCGAGATTTTTGGCTTCAAACAGTTCGCGCTCACTAATATAGCGGTCGAGCTCGATCTGTAGGAGGATTTTTTCAGTTTCTTCGAGAGTGAGCGTGCTATTTTCGATGGCGTTACTGTTGTAGACGGCTTCCGGAACTTCGGCTTCGCTAATGAGTTTTAGGAGTGCGTCTTGCCCGACAGCTAGTTGATAGAACTCTTTGCGGAGTGAAAGAATCTTGGAGAGTGCACGGGCTACCTTGGTCATGGTCAAACTATATCATCTATTCACGTATTTGTCAATTAAAACGTGAAATAATGTAAATAAATTAGCTAAATTCACGAAATATAGATATAAAACGTGAATTACACTTGTATGGTCAGAATTATGTCAGGATGGTAGAATATTTGAGTTATGAAAGCGACTAGTTTACCCAATCCCAGAACTACATATACCCAAGAGCAGATTGCCGCTTACCTCAAGCAAAAGGGGATAGTGCGGTGGGTCAAGCTAGGGGAGATTTTCCAGCACGAGTTTGACGCTTGCGTGGATGGCCGGGAAACCAACCCAGTCGTGGGGAACCCTGGGGGCGATGTATCGCGTCTAGCGGAGGCAGTGATTGCCGTAGGGGCTGTGGCAGGTCGCCATTTTAATCCAGGAGAGATCCTCAAAGTATTTGATTGGTATTTATCCCATGTTGGTCGTTTTTATATGCATACCGACGAGCACGCCATGCACCATCTGGCCGAATTCCTCAATGAAGGATACGGCGTGAAGCGGATGGGAGGGAAGAAATTTCATACCCCGCAAGAAATGTACAACTTTGTAACCAACCCTGATCCGCGTCTGCAAGTATTCCTCTCTCGCTAGCTCCTCGACCCGCGCTTTGTAGGGTGCGGCCACATGAAGCTAATGATGACCAAACCGGCGCAGTACGGCATGTCGGAGAAAGTACTCCGCTCACTGTCGGTGGCTTTTTTTGATACCATGTGGAACGTGCCAACCAAGGCATCGCAACTGGCTTACCCCATGTTGCCAGGCGATCACAAAGAAGGGGCAGTGGTCTCGATTGTGATCCCAGGAGAGGAGCTAAGTGATGACACAATGATCCCCATGGTCGCGCCTACTGACGGCAAAATCTCGATGTTCGTCAATCACCCCCAAGTGGTGCAGTATCTAAACAAAAAAGTGGCCTACCTGCTGGCCAAAGAGGGGAAGACAATCATCAAAGACCTGGATGTCGACCCAGAGGCAGTCATGACCCATATGGAACACCTACAAAATGAGGGTGTGCGCCAGACTGTCTCGGCCCTAGCCTGGGGTCTGCCGGTCTATACCTTTGAGATGGGGCAGTAATTCCAAACTAATTATCCTATAGCCTTGTAATCTAGTTGATCTTGCGGTATCATCCGCGTGTCAGCGATCTGATGTGTATACACTGCGTATATAACCTCGTTTCTCTGATATTCTGCCTCCTGGCAGAGCACTTTTACATACCGCGCGAAGCGGATTGCTTTGTTGTCTTGTTAACCAAAATATCGGTTGATAAGTTGCAGAGCAATCTGCGTAAAAACATCCTAGTAGAAGAGGTAAAAAATGAAAACAGCTGGTTTAGTAATTGTCGGAGCAGGTTTCGCCATGATGGTCGGTTTCGGCCTAGCGAAAAAACGAGCCATAGCAGGTTTTGGCTTTTCAGTAATGTGCCTTGGTGGGTTTTTAACCACCCTTGGAGGATAAAATGTCTTCAAAACTGAGTAATTGGCTTTGGGGGCTAGGAGTAATCCTATTCTTGATTCCAGGTATAAATTTAATTGGTGTAACAATGCCAATTAGAATGACGCTGGGGTTTTCAGGGATAGGGATATTTATCTTAGGATGCGTTGCCATAGGTGACGAGAGAATTCCAAGAGACATGGAAACTATTCCTGTCTTAGGAGCTCTTGCGTTAGTAGTAGGATTTTGCTTGATTCTCGGATCGGTAAGTCCAGGTTAACGTGTTCTCGAGAGGGAAGTTGAGTCACCTGACTCAACTTCTTCCTCTTGGGGAAGAAAAACTTTCTCTCTGGAGAAAAAGCGCGCGGTATGTAATAAAAATAATCATTGATTAATTAGTACGAGATGACATATAATCCTCGAGGTTATACAACTAAATCTGATTATGCAAACACCAGAACAACATAAAGAACTATTCGCTCAATACGGTTTTAGGCCTGTTGTGGTGTATGGTGCAGATGGGTTATCTAATACGCAAGACCGTGCTTTTCATGATTGTTCTGATGGACGGGGTTTAGCAATTTCCGTGTTTGATCATCACGTGCTAGGTCCGAAGTCACTTGGGGCAACACCTGGATTGGCTAATTACATTGCTGCGGCTGAATTTATACATACTCAGACGAAACCAAAGCATCTACAAATGGCTATTGAGGCAGTTAGAAAGATCGGATTTGAGCCAGCATTCCATGATATTCATACTCACGGGATACACTGTGGACAGCAGTTGAAAATGAGTAGTGGGGAGATAAGTACATTACCTAAGCAGTCGTACTCACCACAAACGGCGGCGGATACCATTGGAGCTGTTCATGGGGGTAGAACTGATAGGGGAGACAGTCCACACGAGGAATATGATTTAATTTTCAACATGATTCCTTGGTCTACGCGTATACCTAATGGATCTGATCAGAGATTTGTGTTTGATGGTTGGATATTCGCGGCAATGAAAATCAATATTAAGCCGCAGGTACTCGTAGCGAGCATTGCCGAGACTATTTCACTTCTCTCTCCCGTGAGAGACGTGATGATTATGGCTGAGCGGTAGTAATCAGATTGATATTTATGGTTGAAACAACTATTTCGGATTTGTTGAGTGTGTTGCCACCAGAGCGAAGATATAAATTGATGGCGAGCAGGGCATGTCGTGTAAGTGAGGCGCGCTACCTACACTACCTTTTACAGTGTGCAAGGGATGAGGTTAAGCCGACCGTTAAAAATATCTGGGTGAGCCGTGAAGGTAATATTTTACCGGCTTTGGTAACAGCTATTACAAAGCCAGAATTGATAGACAAGTGGGGTGGAGAACCTACTTCAGTTGTAATTAGATCGAGCGATAAGAGGCTTCAGGGTATGATTGTATACGCTGGATTGCCTCTTCGGCCAATGCGAAGAGATGCGGTTTATCCCTCAGAAGATATATATATATGGCTACAAGTGATGTTGAGGGCACAGCCATAAGAGATCTCGCAAAAATAATGGGATACGAGGTTGAGTTAAATAAACCTTTTATGGATGTTTTGTCGCAGTTGCTCCAATATCATAAGATTGAGGTGGGATCAGAGTTTTGGTCTAATATTGACACGTTTACACAGGGTTTGATTGATCGTGAGAAACCTAGCCGTTGGGCAGACTATTGAGAGTGCTGTTTAAGAATATTTGAATGAGAACCCTAGACTGGAATCTCTGGTAGAATATGCGCATGTTTGGGTATAATAAAGAATTATTTCGTAGCGTGCGACCACATATTTACACTAGAGGTTCTATAGAGACTGGTCCGGCGTATGCAACGGCGAACAATAAGATTGTTAAGCTAGATTTTGGTAGATATCCAAGCTTTAATGATATCGATTCGGCCATGGGGTGTCTAATAGTTGCTTGCAGTAATGGGAAACTTGGTACTTATAGTCATCTAAGCGAAGAGGGAATTTCAAGATTTGATGAGTTTTTATTGAAATTGAACAAGGACTGGCCAGATTCAAGACCTAGGTTTGGATTGGTGGGAATGAGTAAAACTACTATTCTAGACGAGCCTTCGACTAGCTCGATTGTCGCGAAAATGCAGAGGTCAGGATATATGCTTAGCGGTGAAGTTGTTGGAGGATATAGTCTCCAGAGAAAAGTTGTGATGTGGGCAGATAGATTGGTCGTTGCAGAATCATCTCCACTAACAAACGCTGTAGAGAAGGTGCTTAGTTTTTATTGATGAAGGTTGGTTGGTGGATGGGGTAATCGTGGTGAGTGCGGCGGTAGGGTAGAATAGGGACATGGGCAAATCGTCTGTGGTGTATGAGTGTGGTAATTGCGGGGCACAGAGTGCGAAGTGGGCGGGGCAGTGCAGTGAGTGCGGGAAGTGGAATACGCTCGTAGAAGCAGTTGTTTCTACGAGAGGAAATAGAAAACAGGAATTAGGAACTA
>CAZBML010000021.1:0-11722 GCA_964493295.1 uncultured Pseudomonadales bacterium
TATGCTATTGCCTTTAGAGCTTGTGTTGAAAAATTATTCTTTGCCTTTAAAAATCAAAATGATAGAGCACTATCTAATACAGTAACTGGGACGATAATAATTAATATATTACTATATGGCATGTTTGGCGATCCCTGGGGAGGTTGGTCATTTGGTCCCAGATATCTAATCCCCGCGAGCGCAATATTATGTATTTTTGTTGGAGTAGCGATATCTCACATGAATCGAAAAATAGTATTTACCTTACTTGTTCTGTCACTTACAGTATATAGTATTTATATCAATGTGCTCGGAGTTATAACCACCAACAATATTCCACCAAGAAACGAAGCTATAAATTTAGTCACTCCAATTCCATATACATATCAATACAATTTAGATCAATTAAACACTGTAGGAACTAGTTCATTGGCATACGATATGTCTTTGAAAGAGTATATCTCACCAATAACTTTCTTCCATTATTATGTTAGCACCATAGCCGTCCTAATGCTCTTCCTCTACTTACAACTATATCTAGATAATCGAATACACGTATCATGAAACTCACGATATCTCTAAAGTGGCTGCAGAAGATCCGGGAGTTTTTCTTGCGTCACGAAAAGCTTTTCATCCTACTTACGCTCTGTGCTATCTCCATCTATTATTTTATCTTTTATCTCAATAATGGTCTCGGTCTTTCTTATAACGACGCCCGCTCTCACCTCGATATCGGTCGCCGGGTAGTCGAGGGATTAAAGCCTGGTGCGGCCCAGCTAGGGAGTGTTTGGCTCCCACTCAACCATCTCCTAATGGTTCCACTCATCTGGAACGACTGGATGTGGCACTCTGGGTTTGCAGGCGCAATCTGGAATATGCTTGCTTTTGTTGGTACTGGCTTGATCATCTCAAAGTATCTAGAAAAACTCAGAGTCGGAGTTCTAGGTCGGCTGGCTGGAGTTGCATTATTTGCGGCCAATATCAATGTGCTCTACTTACAATCAACCGCCATGACCGAGCCTATTTTGCTCTTTACCATGACGGCTGGGTGCTACTACCTCATGCGTTGGCACGACAATGACCAGATTATTGAGCTAGTCAAGGCCGCTTTCTGGATTATGCTTTCAACCCTTACTCGCTACGACGGTTGGTTCCTCCTCGCTTACGCAACAGGGTTGATTATGGTCCAGGTGTGGCGTAGGCACGGGCTTAAGCGTGTCGAAGGCGTTAGCGTCATGTTTCTCACCTTAGCCGCGCTAGGAGTGGTTATCTGGCTCGGGTGGAATTTACTCATTTTTGGAGATGCTCTCTATTTTGCTCTTGGTCCCTTTTCAGCCCATGCCCAGCAATTGGTCATGGAGTCTGCTGGCGCCCTGCCTACTAAAGGTAATTTTTGGTTGTCGACTAAAATCTATTGGTATGCCCTGTTATACAATTCCTATACTTATCCGGCCATTCTTGCTTTGATTGGGCTGATTGTCTTGTCTCGCGATAAAGTGCTTAGCTTGAGTATCCGCCTATCTACTTCCTCATTACTATCCCCGTTATTTTTTAATATTTTAGCTCTCATCCTTGGGTTTTCAGTAGTCTATATCCAGGGTATCTCTGGCGATACTTGGTTTAATGTCCGCTACGGTGTCATGCTAGCCCCCACCATCTCCATCTTTACTGGGTACTTGATTGATCGTGCCAAGGTTTTTAGACCCCTCATAATTGGCTCACTTTTATTTGTGCTATTTTTCGCCTTTGGCAATCACGATGCAGTCAGCATCGACGACGCTCGGGTGGGTAGTAGTCAAAAAAACGTGTCTGAAGTTGCTGGGTATCTAAATACTCATGCTAAAGATACGCCAGGTTTTATTCTAATCTCAGCCGCCAGTCATGACGCCATTATTTTCTCCTCTGGTCTGCCCATGAAGAAGTTTATCCATGAGGGTACCAGTAAATATTGGGAGAGTGCTACCACCATGCCCGATCGCTGGGCTAGGTGGATTGTCATGCGCACCTACGACGACGCCGATCTTACCTGGAAAGCAGTCTCTCGAGTCCCGGCCTTTGGTGCATATCACGTAGTTGCATCTTACCCCTTTGCTGATATCTACGAGCTAGATGAATCTATGTTTGGCAACCTCGAAACAGAGGCTATCATTATCAATAACAAGTGATTTCTGGACTGTATAATGCTGACTATGAAAAAAATCTTTCCCTTATTACTCCTTTGCGCTTTGTTTGTTGGAGTGTTGATCCTTTCTCGCAAAAATCCCTCGCCACTCCTTTCGCCAGTTCCATCTCCCAGACCTATTTGGTCAGTTCGTAGCATCGATACTATGAAATATAGTCGTGATATAGCCAGGGAAAAGGCTGACAAAGCCGAGTTTGACCTGGTGATCGAACAACAAGTGGCCAGTATTGCCGCAACTGGTGCCAGTCACATCGCAATTGCGACTCCCTACGACAATGAGTTTATTCCGTACCTCACACGCTGGGTAAACATGGCTCGCAAGTACAAACTCAAGGTCTGGTTTCGTGGCAACTTTTCTGGTTGGGAAAAGTGGTTCGATCATGAGCGAATTACTCGAACCCAACATCTAGACTTGACCACCCAGTTCATCCTGGCCAACCCTAGCTTGTTTGAAGATGGGGATATCTTTACTCCCTGCCCAGAGTGCGAAAATGGTGGGCCCGGCGACCCGCGTATGACTGGAGATGTAGTAGGGCATCGCCAGTTCCTGATCGACTCAACTAGGGTAGGGCAGACTGCTTTCAATCAAGTAAACAAAGAGGTAGAGGTCGGCTACCACTCCATGAACTACGACGTCGCCATGGCTGTCATGGATAAAGAGACTACTGCGGCAGTTGGTGGCATAGTGGCCATTGACCATTACGTGCGTTCATCCGACAAAATGATCAAGGATATTGAAATTATCAAAGAACAGTCAGGGGGGAAAATATTTTTGGGTGAGTTTGGCGCCCCGATTCCCGATTTAAACGGGCAAATGACACAGGAACAGCAGGCGGAATGGCTAGAATATACCCTCAACCTACTCGTGCAAAACAACTCAGTGATGGGACTCAATTACTGGGTCAACGTGGGAGGCTCAACCCAGCTGTGGAATGACGATGGTACCAAACGTCTGGCGGTCGATACTCTCACTGCGTACTACACTCGCTTAATTCCCCAGTGATTATATCCTATAGACTTGCAAGCTCACCCTAAAACTGTTATCATATAGACCTAATGAAAAATACTATTGTTCTACTCGCTTCCATCTTCTACTTCTTAGTCTCTACGACCTCTGTCCTCGCCGTCTCTACCCCCAGTTTTCCCGCTTGTGCCAATCCCCAAGGTAGTCTCAAAGTCTCCTATAGTGAAGGAGTGCACGGGATCGTAGGATCTGGCGCAACCTACACTGGCAAGGACACTGTTTACACTTTGAGTGATAGTACTACCACCCAATGTTTTTGTGGAGCCGATGGCAATGGTATCCAGACCAATTGGTGGAAAGCTAGCTCACTAACTGAATCAGAAATCAATATTCTCAAAGCCGATGGGTGGCACTATGTCCCAACCGGCAGTCTCTGGGGTCTAGCAGTCGATCCTTACCTAGCCAAAAATATTTCGTATAGCTGTAACAGCTCTAGTAACAGCTCTGGTTCTGTCCAGGGTAGTTCTACTGCTCAAGATCTAGATACTGGCACAGGTGGCGGAGACGTCTTGGGTCTAGCCGCAACCGGCGACTCGGCCTTGGTCTATGGTTCATTTCTCTTGGGCGCCTTGCTCCTGATTGTTGGCTTGCGCCGACTCAAATTGTCCTAAAACATGAAGCGATATTTTGACACCGTTATCATTGGCTTGGGTCTCTTCTTCCTCGGTTTTGGCTGTTTTTTAGTTTGGGAGCGCAATGCCCCCAAATCTCTCGCAGTTACCCAAACACTATCTCAAAGTGGGCTAAACCTAGTTCCTACCATCCTCAGGGTCGATTCACTAGGACTAGAGCTACAGGTCGTCCCAGCCAGAATCGTGGATCAAAACTGGCAAATCACCAAAGACGGCGTCTCGTACCTGACCACTTCTCCACTCCCCGGTGAGCAGGGCAATAGTGTCATGTATGGCCACAACTGGCCAGCTATCCTTGGCGGACTCAAACACATCAAAGTCGGAGATCAAATCCAAGTTGAGATGAGTAGTGGTCAGCGCTTCACTTATACCGTTCACTTTGTCAGTGTGGTGACAAGCGACCAAACACACATCTACGCCAACACTACCGATTACCGCCTGACTCTCTACACCTGCACCGGATTTTTGGATACTAAACGCCTCGTTGTCACCGCCATTCTCGACGCATAACCTTTAGCTTTGTATCCATTCATAATGATCAAATAAATTGCGTAGGCGAGGGGCAAAAATGCTTGGCATGCCCAGCCAGCCCCAGGCAAAAAGGTGATCCCACTCACACAATCTGGGTTGCTCCACAACAACCCTCCATATGCCGTGAGAGGTAGAGCCAGTCCCCACCTGATCGCTTCGCTATACTCCCTCCGTCGCCGACACACAAAGTAGTAAGCCAAGCTCCCGCCCGTGATCGCAATGTACCATGGGTATGCGATACACTCCTTGCACGACTTTACCCCAATTGCCTCACCTAGGACTTGAGCTTGCTCGCTTGTGAGCGCCATCGCTGGTTGTATTTTCCCTACCATCTCGACCGTCTCTCGCAGTTTTATGGGGACAAGATTTTTGACAGTATTTGAGTTCAAACTTGATCCGCTCATTGTTTCCCCATAGGCAACCGACTGGGTATAGTAACTGCCAGGGGGGAAACTAGTCCCAGTTTGCAGGACAAAGTGCACATTTTTGTGTTGGTTGGGGCCTATCTCACCCAGCTTGCCCGCAAATTGGCTGATCTGCTCACTAGAAGGCGAGTAAAAGTCTTGGATCAAACGAATATTTTTTACTGTTTGGGATCCCTCATTAAACACTTTCATGTCGTAGGTTACTGCGTCGCCAGGGTAGATGTAGTTGTTAATATTATTCACAGCTTCGAGTCTCAGGGTGTTGCTGGGTGAGGTTGAGTCATCACTCGGCACATTGCCAGTATTTTCGCTATTTTTGTGTGCGAGTACTTTTGTGGTGACGACCGCCGTATTGTTGGTCATTGATACTTCTTGATTTGTGCTTTTTGCCCATGCAGTCATGGTCATGGTTTGACCAGAGAGTCCGGCTGTCGGGAGGTTAAATTTCTGTGTCACGTACTCGCCATGTTTTAGCTCGCTGATTGGCTGAGTTTGCTCATGCAGTATTCCCCCCTCTTTCTCGACTCGCTCGCGAGTGTCTATTACCTTGGCTACAGCGTAACCCAGATTTTTTATCGTGATCGTATAGGGTATTTCTACCCCTTCATCAACCGACTCAGGTGCTTGGGCGCTGACTTCGATATCTGGGTACGCAAAGACTAGGTTGCCGCTCCAGGGTGCACCAATCAACAGGCTCAGTTGACGGTATCTAGAGTTGATCATTGTCGTATTGACTAAGGTATTGCCAACCGCCATGGCTAGAGCATCCCCAGTCACGATTCGACCACTTTCACTGGCCACTTGGGTATTACTACCGGTATCTGCGCTAGCCACAGTAGAGGATGATACTTGGGCTTGGTTGTTGATCGCGATCTTGGTCTCACAGTTTTGACTACAATCTGTACTACTTAAATCTTGGTTTATGCTAAAAGACTGCGATCTACTCACACTCCCAGGAGACTCTAGGTTTAGGATCTTGCCCGACCACAGCCACAAATTTTGGGCCAGCAGGACAAAGATATCCTGCGCAATCATCGTGGTATTTACCATCACATTGTTTTGGGCCAGCGAGTTTGCCTGCCCAGTCACAATCTCAGCGCTCACTCCAATCTCAGTGTTCGAGCCTGTGTTACTCATAGCCGAAACGCTTGCCACCACCCCACTATCATGGTTATCAACCATGATCTCTCCATAGCTCGAAGCCGTTTCTTTCTCTAGTGGATCAACCACTATATCGCCGTCCCAACTCTCCACAATTGCCACAGTGCTCAGCTCCAAATCGGATTGAATCAGCGTTGTGTTTACCAGTGTATTCGAGTTGGCTATTGCGATCGCGTCTCCTGTTTGGATTTGAGCACTAGCAGGGGATGTTGCCACGTTTGTCCCGCTCAGCCCAATAGACGCAGTCTCATTTATTACTTCGGCTTCGTTGTTGATTGCTAGCTCGGTCGTTTGGCTTGGCTCACTCGCACTCATCTCGCTTGGTGCCTTGCTAGGGAAGGGCTCAACTACATCAGTAGTTTCGCTCGTCACTGGGATTAGCTGGGTCTCGATTTGAGATCCAATGGCCGTTGTATTGACTTGAGTCTCGCTGTTTGTGACTGCAACAGCCGCTTCTGTCTGGAGTGTGGGAATCGGGGAGGCTAGTTCCTCTGCCATTGCGGTATTTAGCAAAAACGGATTAAACGCCACCAGGGCAATCAGGGTGCTAACTAGAATCTTTTTTAGACATTTCCCAATAATTGATCGTTTCATTGTATCCACTAACTAGGTCAGGTGGTGGGGGTTGGCCACCACCTAAACCTAAAAAAACATTACTCAGCAGATCCAACCGTAAAGTCGGTGTAAGCTACCATAATGTTTGATTTGGCGGTCGAACCCGCGTTCCCACTCACCATTTTTTCAAAACTATCACTTCCCCAACCTTTGGCTACACTCCACTGGTCGTTATTACCAGTTTTGGCTGTCGCAGTGGTAACCGTCATGACTTTTATGTCATCGTTGTCGATTCTGACATCGCCGCGACTGCAACCACAATTGGGCATGAAAGTCGAAGCTACGGATACTCCACTAAAAGCATCACTTAGCGCGACGCCGGTGGTTAGTTTTTGCGTTACATCACCACCATACTTGGAGACCGACCACTGATCGTTACGACCAGTTGTCGAGACGGCTTCAGTTTTGGTCATGACAAAAATATCATCATTCTTGATACTCACGTCATTTGATGGCCAATTCCAGCTGTAAGCAGATACACTCCCACTCATCATCGCTACCATAGCCATAGCCACAGTCATTCCAGCAACTTTGCTTAGCATATTTCTCACCTCCTTTCACAAAGCTTTCATCTTAAATACTTGCCTCCATCCATAACTATCTCAATATCTATTCAGTATTCAAATTCAATATAGAATATATTTTCACGCTGTCAACTAATTAAATGTAACCGTATATAGAGCAAACTAATACATACTAATCTAAATCGGAAATAGATATCCAAGGACTTGTTTCAGCGCCTAGTTTGTGACCATAATGTAGTATGTCGACAACGTCTAGGCTCCGTCATTGGTTTACCCCGCACCACACCAATAATTTTCGGGCCAAACTCCTCCACAACTCTGGCATTTTTGTTGTCCTTGCGATGGTCGTGGTCGGGAATGTATTTCTGCGCTTGTTAGACAATCCCTCGCTCCACATCCTCGGCTTTACTTCCTCGATCACAATCGACGAAGTAGTGAGAGCTACCAACAACGAGCGCGCAGGAGCCGGACTCAAGCCACTCGTTTACAACGAGAAATTGGCCGACGCCGCCAGGCGCAAAGCCGCCAATATGTTTAGCGAAAACTATTGGTCCCACAACTCGCCAAGCGGCAAATCTCCTTGGGTATGGTTCAAGGACGCAGGTTATACCTATCTCTTTGCCGGAGAAAATCTGGCCAAAGATTTTGGCGACACCTCTAGGCTCATGTCTGCCTGGATGGCTTCGCCCACCCACAAGGAAAACATCGTCAACTCCAAGTATAGTGAGCTCGGTGTGGCTGTCGTACCTGGCTCGCTCCAGGGGAACGAAACAGTTCTGGTAGTCCAGCTGTTTGGGACTCCCTCAAATGGCACCGTCGCCTCGAGTGCGACCACCTCGAGAGCTACCCCTTCATCGCCAAAACCATCAGCTACGCCTTCGCCTAGTCCAGAGCCAGTTGTTGTCGCTCAGGTAGCCGAAATCAAATCCGAAGAGCTTATGCCTCCTCAGCCCAAGTACAATCACTTTAGTTTGGCTCGCATCCTCAATTTGGTCACGACAGGTCTCTTTATGCTCGCTCTCGTCATCGATCTCTATATAGCCGAGTCCGACCGTCTGACTAGGAGGGTGGGGAACAACTTGGCACACTTAATCTTTATCAACTTAATTCTCTTGGCGACTGTTATCGTCAACGCAGGCAAAATATTATGACCTTTTACCGTCACGACTACGCTAGTTTAGCTCTTCTCTCCCTCGCTTACGTCCTCGCCGTCATGCGTTACCAGACTACTCCTCGCTACGTCATCTTGGCGACGCTGATCTATGGTCTTAGTTACTTGATCTGGGGTATCACTCATCATCTCCGTCAGCACAATTTTCACGCGCGCATTGTGTTAGAATACTTTCTCGTTGCTATCCTGGCGATGGCTATTGTCTCTACATTACTCTTATAAATAGGGAGGTACTATGAAAGGTGTTATCTTAGCAGGTGGTAAAGGCACAAGACTCTACCCCTTGACCTACGCAACCAACAAACATCTCTTGCCAGTCTACGATCAGCCCATGGTTTACTACCCGATCCAAACCCTGCAAAACGCAGGCATCGACGAAATCCTCATAGTGACGGGAGAATCTCATGCCGGTGACTTTATCAATGTCATCAAAAACGGCAAAGACTTGGGGCTCAAGCACGTTGAGTACGCCTACCAAGAGGGTGGATCAGCCGGGATCTCAGACGCCCTCAAATACAGCGAAGATTTTGCCGATGGTGGATCGATTGCAGTGATCCTCGGGGACAACACAACCGACGCCAATATCAAGTCAGCTGTCGAGAGTTTTGTCTCTGGGGCCAAAGTTTTCCTCAAACAAGTCCCCGATCCCAAGCGTTTTGGCATCCCTCGATTCAACGAGGCCGATCCAACGATCATTGATGAAATAATCGAAAAACCCGCCGACCCCCCCTCTGATCGCGCCGTCACAGGACTTTACCTCTATGACAACACCGTTTTTGACAAAATCCGCTCCCTCAAGCCATCGGGTAGGGGAGAGCTCGAAGTCACTGATTTGAACAATGCCTATATCAAAGAAGGTAAACTCGCTTGGGCAGATCTGGATGGTTTTTGGTCCGACGCCGGTACCTTTGCTTCTCTCTATCGCTCGACCGCTTACTGGGCCAAAAAGAAACTCGGCCCTGCTCATCAGGACGTGATAGACGGCAAATCCAACGCGCTCTAAAGACTTGACTTCACCCGAACGATAGACGAAGATAGAGTCATGCAACCATTAGCTGACCTTTTGCGTCCACAATCACTCGAGGACTATATCGGTCAATCGCATCTGGTTGGACCTGGGGCACCCCTCCGTCGCGCGATCACAAACAACAATGTCCATTCCATGATTCTCTGGGGTCCTCCCGGTTGCGGCAAGACTACGCTCGCCAAGATTATTGCTAGTTCTGTCGGTGCTGATTTCCATTACCTCTCAGCCGTTTCCGCCAAAAAGGACGATATCAAAAAAATCCTCGAATCTCACTCCTCTCTCCTAGAATCTTCATCGAGGAAAACCATCCTCTTTCTCGATGAAATCCACCGTTTCAACAAAGCCCAGCAAGACTATCTTTTGCCCTACGTGGAAAACGGTGTTCTCACCTTGATCGGCGCGACTACCGAGAATCCTAGTTTTGAAGTGATTGGTCCACTCCAATCCCGTTGTCAGATCTATGTGCTCAAAGGTTTAACTGAAGATGACCTCAAAACTGTCATCACGCGTGGAGCCAAGATTCTCAAAGTCAAGATAGCAAAGGACGCTCTCGAGTTTCTCGCGACTTTTGCAAACGGCGACGGTCGCAAAGCCCTCAATATCCTCGAAACTGCCGCTAGTCTCTACAAAAATATTACGCTCACCAATCTCCAAAACACACTACAGTCACCTTACTTACGCTACGACCAGGCTGGAGACGAACACTACAACACAATCTCAGCTTTCATCAAATCTATGCGTGCCTCGCAGGTCGATGCCGCGCTCTATTATCTAGCCCGGATGGTTACAGCAGGGGAGGATCCGCTGTTTATCGCTCGTCGCCTGGTCATTTTTGCCTCCGAAGACATCGGGATCGCGGTCCCGACCGCCCTAGTTGTCGCCAACGCCGTCTTTCGTGCCTGCGAAACGATCGGCTACCCTGAGTGTCAGCTCAATTTGGCTCACGGGGTGGTCTACCTTTGCCAGTGCCACAAATCGCGCGCGGCGAACGACGCCTTCTTTGCCGCCATGGAAGACGTCAAGACTTATGGCAATCTCGAGATCCCGCTCAAAATCCGCAACGCCCCGACAAAATTGATGAAAAAACTCGACTACGGCAAAGGCTACAATATGCGCGACACCGAGTCCTACCTACCTGATAAGATAAAAAATAAAAAGTATTTAACTAGTTAAAAACTCCAATTATTCGAATAATTAGAGGATCGATTTATGCCACAAAAAATCTATATAGTTCGCCACGGCGAAACGCAGTACAACGTCGACCGGCGACTACAGGGCTGGACGGATATTCCGCTCAACAAAAACGGCAAACAGCAGGCCAGGAAAATCGCTGATCGTCTCAAAACAGTACCAATTACTGTCATATATACCTCTGATCACAAGCGCGCTAAATCAACCGCCAGCGCGATCGCCAAAGTCAAAAACCTCAAGCTACACCAAACGCAGAAATTACGCGAGGATCGGATGGGAATATTTGAAGGTTGGCAGTGGGAAAAGGAACCAGATCCGATTAGGCAGGCATTGTGGGATGCCCGCAACACTGCTAGAACAACTGGAGACATTCACTGGAAACCAGAGGGTGGAGAGTCTCTTTTTGAACATAGTCAGCGGGTCAAAAAAATCCTAGACTCTATTCTTGCAAAGCATGAGGACGAGATAGTAGTGATTGTTAGTCATGGAGGCACGATCAATCGGATTATCGAATACTTTGGTTTCAAAAAACATACTGATGAATATATCCGCTTCCAGAATACTTCCGTTACGATAATTACCCAGAAAGACAATAAGTATAGTCTAGACTTACTCAACGACATAACCCATCTATGATTGCAGATCTCACTCCACTCGCTGAGGTCAAAGCTCACTTTGCCAAAGCCGACCCCAAAATACTCGCTGTGCTAGAAACAGTCGATCTCGCCGATTGGTTCACAGAGAGTACCTCAGACGATCATTTTTACAACCTAACCCGCAACATCATCTACCAGCAGTTGGCCGGCAAAGCCGCCTCCACTATTTTTGGGAGATTCAAAGATTTGGTGGGAGATATCACGCCAGCCAAAATTATTCAATTTGAGGATCAATCTTTTCGCAATGTGGGATTGTCCTGGGCCAAAGCCAAGTACGTCAAAGATCTCGCCAGTAAAGTCCAGAGTGGCGAGGTCGTCCTCACCAATCTAGACACACTAGATAACGAGGCGGTAATCGCCGAGCTCACCAAGGTCAAAGGGATCGGTCGCTGGACAGCCGAGATGTTCCTCCTCTTTACTCTCCACAGGGAAGATGTCTTTTCATACGGCGACCTGGGCCTAAAAAACGGCCTCGTCAAACTGTATCATCTTGCAGATCCAGGTAGGGAAAAGATCGACTCCATTGTCGCGCGCTGGTCGCCCTACGAAACATATGGTTCTATCTGTCTTTGGCACTACCTAGACAACGCGTAAGTTGTTACAA
>CAZBML010000022.1:0-11651 GCA_964493295.1 uncultured Pseudomonadales bacterium
GTAGTCTCCTAGACAAGCTCAAACTCAAAAATCCGCTTGTCCATGCCTGGTTTGTGTCCCGTGGCATCGATCTCCAGAATCTCAGTAAATATACGACTAGCATTGCCTTAGCCATTACTTTAGCTACTTCTCAGCCTACCCCAACGAGTGCCTCTATCGCTCGCATTTCTGATCCCCAACCATCAGCCTCTTACACAATCATCGAGCCTAGCGAACTGCGCCGCAAAACCGAGATCGAGCGTGCCAATCTTGTCTGGGTTAGATATGGCTACTTGATCCGCAAGTCAGCAGGTGACTACGATCTCGACCCCAACCTGATCTTTGCAACCATTATGGTAGAGTCAGGTGGCAATACTTATGCTATACGCCAGGAACCACGGATAAACGACGCCTCCTACGGTCTCGGGCAACTGCTCTACTCTACCGCCCGCGGAATCGGGTATAGGGGCAAACCAGAGGGTCTATTTGATCCCGCAGTCAACATTGACCTTATCGCCCGCTACCACAAACGCAATTTTGACCGATACAAAGAATTGAGCTCCTCACAGCTCACAGTCGCCTACAATACCGGCTCACCATACAAAAAGCCTCATCCAGGCCACCTAGCCAAGTTCGACAAATGGTACAACTCACTCGCAAATTTGGAGGTGGATCTCTCATGAAAGATCAAAAAGATCTCGCACCCCAAGTCGAGAGCCAGACATATTTCGAAAAACTAGAGACAGCGACACCTGCCCAGGTCTCCCAATCAGTCATTGCCCAAATCATGCAACAACTAGCCGATGATCCGGATTAGAGTGGCTGTAGCTTCACATCAAGTCCCGCAGGGACCTGAGATATGCCTCCAGATGCGAAGCAATTCTGGGAGGCCAGCTGGCCGTAGGTCCTGAGCTTGTCGAAGGATTAGAGCGCGTCAATTCCCGAAACTTTAGGATATAATACAACAGTGCGTGGTGGCTGTAGCTCAGCTGGTTAGAGCGCGTCCCTGTGGAGGATGAGGTCGGCGGTTCGAAACCGCTCAGCCACCCTGATATATTTTGATATAGTATTTACATTGCTTTCCAGACGTAATCCAGACAAAAAAGTTTGTATACATCTATTGACAAGATGTAAGCAAACATATATAGTTTGTTTACATTAACATAAAAGATGTAAACAAACATGACAGACAATATTATTGGACGAAATATCACCCAGGCACAGGGATTCAAGGCATTTATACCTAACCAATTCCCACCATTAGGCGGTTTTGTCATAACTAGTCAAACTATTAAACGTGCTAGTGCAGCAACCCTACTTGTTGGCAAACTTGACGGTATTACCAAGCTCCTTCCTGACCTAGATTTCTTTTTACTTATGTACTTACGTAAGGACGCCGCCGCTTCTAGTCAGATTGAAGGAACTATGGCGACGATGATAGATGCTATAGAAGCAGAGGTACAAACTAAAGATTACATACCCACAGACGTAGACGATATTCTCCACTATATCAAAGCACTACAATACGGGATGAATCGAGTAAAGAATGATGACTTTCCACTTGGACTTCGCTTTATCCGGGAACTACACAAACAGCTAATGGAACATGCCAGACATACTCACTTTGCTGATCCTGGAGAATTCCGCAAAAGTCAAAACTGGATTAGTGGTACCAAACCAGAAAACGCCAAATTTGTCCCACCACCACCCGCCGAAATGACAAGGGCAATTAGCGACCTTGAAAAATATATCCACGCCCAAGATGATCTGTTAACTATTATAAAAGCAGGGATTCTCCACGCCCAGTTTGAGACTATTCATCCGTTTTTAGATGGAAATGGGCGGACTGGACGCATGTTAATCTCTTTTTACTTATGTTACACGCAGTTTTTGGAAAACCCCGTGCTATTCCTTTCCACATATTTCAAGCATCATCAAGAACTTTACTATCAAAAACTCTCTGATTATCACAACGGAAATATTGAGTCATGGATTATCTTCTTCTTAGAAGGAGTGATTGAAATTGCCCAAGAGGCAATAATTACCGTCGATAAAATTACTCTACTTCGAGAAAAAGTGTCGCAGAAAATTCAAAAACTTGGCAAACGCTCGGCCGAATCCGCTTCGAAAATCATTCCTCGACTTTATGCTCAACCTATCGTTAACGTAGCGGTAATTCAGGCATGGACAGGTTACAGTAGAGTAGGTGCGATGACAGTTATCGGAAGATTTATCGATCTTGGTATTCTTACCCAAAAAGACAAAGATGTTAAGTACGGACAGTCCTACATGTTCAAAGAATATCTTGACATATTCTCATCTAGATAATAACTGTTAACCAAAGTTCTAACACACTCCCTAATCTCACCCCAAATATATCAATCTATATCATAATTTCGTAAATTTTACATTCTTTACGTCATAGATTCACGTTTTATAGACAATATTATGTAAATTTATATAGGACATCTAGAAGATAGGCATCCACAGGGCGACGCGGTGATACAATTTCTATACCTATGAAATACCTCATCATGCACGGCTCATACGGATCTCCAGAAGAAAACTGGTTTCGCTGGCTAGAGGGTGAACTTAAACAACTCGGACACGATGTTATCCTCGAGCAATTTCCTGTCGATAGTTGGGACGAGATTGAAAAGATTGGTGTAGAAAAAATCTCCTCATACCAAGCTATTGAATCACTTACATCATGGGAAATGTACTTTGTCGACCATATCCTGCCAAAAATCAAAGACGAAGAAATTGGCTTTGTCGGACATTCCATTGCTCCAATATTTATGCTCCATATGCTCAATAAATATGACTTCAAGCTCAAGCAGGCAGTCTTTGTCTCACCCTTCTTCAACATCCCAAACACCCCTAGTGTTTGGCAGTTTTACCCTGTGAACAAAACCTTTTATAACTACGATTTTAACTTTGGCAAAATCAAGTCACAGCTTGGTAAGTCATTCGTCGTCTACGGTGATAATGATCCCTACGTTCCCACAACAGAACCACCTCTTTTTGCCGAAAAGTTAGGCTCAGAAGTTCATGTCGTCCCAGGAGGAGGACATTGTGGTGGCATCTTCAAAGAATTTCCACTCCTTCTAGAAATACTCATCTGATCAAGTATGAAAAACGTCAAAATTGCCACGTACTTATCATTCCTATGGCGATCATGGTTTTGGCTAGGTATCTGGGTATTCTACTATCTCCGCTTTACCGATTATGCCGGTATCGGATTCCTCGAAGCCGTCATGATAACGACTGCGACACTGGGCGAGATCCCAACTGGGGCGATCGCCGACATTTTGGGCAAAAAGAAAGCAGTCTCTATAGCTTTTCTTTTGGGTGGCATGGGAAATATACTTATGGCACTTGCCCCCAACTACTGGGTACTTATCACCTCGATTATTACTATGACAATCGGGGGTGCATTTTATTCAGGCTCATTAGAGGCTCTAGTCTACGACGGACTCAAAGAAGAAAATAAAACCAGTAGCTACGAAAAAGTGATTGGTCGCATGACAACCATGCAGAACCTAGGCATGGCTTTTGCAGGCATCGTAGGTGGATTTCTGTACAAATGGAACGTGTCATTACCTTTTCTGGCTGTTGCTCTTGCCTACATGACCGGTTTTACCTTGAGTCTCAAGCTAACTGAGCCAAACATCGACAGCAAAAAATACTCGTGGACCCAGTTCGTGCGACAAAATGCTGTAGGGTTCAAACAGATTTTTGCCAGCAAACGGCAAACTTTTATGGCTCTCGCCTTGCTCATACCTGGATCTTTTATGATCGCAACCGAGAACGTCCTAAATGATGCCACCGCCGTAGAGCTCGGCTTTAGTAGTATCCAACTAGGTATTTTTGCGACGGTTCTCTACCTCTTCGGCGTCTTGGTGTCCGAGAAAACTGCCTGGATCATGGGCAAACTTTCTTCAACCTGGCTGTACTTGGGTGCTATCGCAGTCTACTCTGTGACCTTACTTTTTATGCCCAAAGCCACCTTCCTAGTTGGTGCGGTACTTTTACTGACACGCTACGGGATCCAGACTATTTTTGGCAACTACGAATCAGTACAGATCAATGCTGTGACCGACTCCAAGTATCGGGCGACGACCTTGTCCACCTTTAGTCTCCTCAGAAACATTCCTTACGTGCTCTCGGCTACTTTCATTGGTATTCTCATGAGTCAATATACAGCAAAACTTTTTTCACTTTATTTTGGATTAATCTTTCTTATGATGATCGCAATATTTGCACTGATACGCTACTTCATGACACAAAGTCAGACATAACGGTCACTGACAAATGATTCAATTGGACTACAAAAACATATCAAACGCTGAGAAATAAGTTAAACTATACCTTGTGCAAAAACCCTACGACAAACTCATCCTAACTGGCTCCATCTGTCTTGACCGGATCATGAACTTTAACGGTCGCTACAAAGATCTAATCCAGGCAGACAAGCTCCATGTCCTCTCCCTCTCGATTCTGATCAACGATCTCTCACACTCGCGGGGTGGCACTGCCGCCAATATTGCCTATTCGAGCGCCTTGCTCGGTGACCAGCCCATCCTCCTAGGCTCAGTAGGTCACGATGCCAAACAATACATTGCCGATCTAGCAGAGATAGGTGTAGATACTTCACGCGTTTTTTATAGTGAATTGCCGACCCCCACTTTTACTGTCCTCACCGATTCGGACAACAACCAGGTTGGTGGCTTTTATCCTGGGGCTATGTCCGACATCTCCACCCTCACCCTCAAACCCTGGTACGGCAAAAATCCTTTAGTTGTGATCTCCGCGAACGATCCCACTGCCATGGACCAGCTAGTCAAAGAATGTCGCAGTCACAATCTCGATTATGTCTATGACGTGGGTCAGCAGGTCACCAACATCACAGTTCAACAGCTAAAGCTAGGTTTATCAACGGCCAAGATTCTATTCGTCAACGACTATGAGCTAGGTACCATCCTCGGGCGTACAGGCCTTAGTGAGGCCGATCTCACTGCCATGATCCCCCTCATTGTTACCACGCTAGGAGCAGAGGGTACCCGCCTCTCAGGGTCCACGATCCCTGCTCCGATCTCAGTCAAAGCAATCAAGAATATTAAAGTCATCGATCCAACCGGTGCTGGCGATAGCTACCGAGCCGGCTTCCTTTATGGCTATCTGCGTGGCTGGGAGCCAGTAGTCTGTGCCGAGTTCGGCTCCACTGTCGCCACCTATACAATCAAACTGCGCGGCACCCAAACCCACACTTTCACTCTTGCAGATGTCATAAAAAAACACTATAGTGCATACGGGAGGAATATATGAGAGATTACAAAATCAAAGATATCAAATTGGCTACCTGGGGCAGAGACGAAATTACGCTAGCCGAAAAAGAAATGCCAGGGTTAATGTCCCTCCGCAAAGAATACGGCAAAAAACAACCGCTCAAAGGCGCGCGCATTGCCGGCTCCCTCCACATGACTATCCAAACTGCGGTACTCGTCGAAACCCTCAAGTATCTGGGTGCCGAAGTTCGCTGGGCATCCTGCAATATTTTTAGTACCCAAGATCATGCCGCCGCGGCCATAGCTCAGGCTGGTATCCCCATCTTCGCCTGGAAAGGGGAAACAGAAGCCGAGTACTGGTGGTGCACCGACCAAACCCTCAAGTTCCAGGGTGGCCTAGGTCCCAACTTGCTGGTCGATGACGGTGGCGATTTGACTAGTCGTATCCACACCAAATACCCGCATCTACTCAAAGATATCAGAGGCGTCTCCGAGGAGACCACCACAGGGGTACACCACTTGTACCAAATGATGGGGAAACATGAGCTAAAAATCCCCGCCATCAATGTGAATGACTCTGTCACCAAATCCAAGTTTGACAACAAATATGGGTGTCGCGAATCTTTGACCGACGCCATCAAACGTGCTACCGACATCATGCTCGCCGGCAAAGTCGCAGTAGTCGCAGGTTACGGCGATGTAGGCAAGGGAAGTGCCGAGTCCCTGCGTGGTTTTGGTACTCGTGTCCTGATCACCGAGGTAGACCCTATCTGCGCGCTCCAGGCGCTCATGGAGGGATACGAAGTCGTCACCATGGAGCAGGCAGTCAAAGAGGCCGATATCTTTGTGACGGCAACAGGGAACAAAGACATCATCACCATCGACCATATGAAAAAAATGAAAGACACAGCCATCGTTTGCAATATCGGTCACTTTGATGTCGAGATTCAGGTCGATGCCCTCAACAAGTTCAAAGGTATCAAAAAGCACGAGATCAAACCCCAAGTAGATCTCTATACCTTCCCCGACGGGCACCGCATCATCTTGCTTGCCGAGGGTAGACTGGTCAATCTCGGTTGTGGCACTGGCCACCCCAGTTTTGTCATGAGTAACTCTTTCACCAATCAAGTACTGGCTCAAATCGAGCTCTGGACCAAACAGTATGAGGTGGGAGTCTACCGCTTACCCAAGCACTTGGATGAAAAAGTTGCGGCGCTGCACATCGAACAGCTCGGTGGCAAACTAACCAAATTGACCAAAGAGCAAGCTAAATACATCGGTGTCCCCGCCGCCGGTCCGTTCAAAGCTGAACACTACAGATACTAAGTAGTTGACAATCTCGACCAAATCTTTCCTCGCTCATCAGCCTTGCGTAGCTTCTCGCCGCCATAAAACAATACTTTTTCATATCTATAAGAAGGGGATCTTTCGCTCATTACATCCCATTCGTCAGCAAATATGATTTGATCTGCAACTACGGCTACCTTCACTCCCCTTTTCACCATTGAGAATGCAAACCACCAAATACAATCATGTATAACTCCACCTGATAATTCGATGAAATTAATATCATCAACTTGTAATATGTTTTCTACAACTGGCAAAGCCATTTTTGCAGTCAAGGCAACAACTCCACCACGACTTATAATCTTATCGCTCCACTCAGCCAGCACGGGACGAATCGGTTCATATATACAGACTTCTAAAGTTTTCATATTGCTATTTTACACCAAGACTAGAAACAAAACCCGAAACCGTGCTATACTGATATGCTATGAATTTTACCCTCAAATCCGATTTTCAGCCTTCGGGCGACCAGCCAGAGGCCATCAAATCCCTCGAGAATGGGATTAAATCCGGCGTGCGAGACCAGGTTTTACTCGGTGTGACCGGTAGCGGCAAAACCTTTACCATGGCCAATGTCATTCGTGATTTGAACATGCCCACCCTCATCATCTCGCACAACAAGACTCTAGCCGGCCAGCTCTACCAGGAGATGCGCGATTTCTTCCCCGACAACGCTGTCTCGTACTTCGTCAGCTACTACGACTACTATCAGCCAGAGGCCTACGTGCCAAGCTCCGATACCTATATCGAAAAAGAAGCAACCGTCAACGAGCGGATCGACAAACTCCGCCTCCAGAGTACCACCAATATCATGACCCGCAATGACGTGATCGTGGTGGCCTCGGTTTCCTGTATCTACAATATCGGTAACCCAGAGGAGTACGGCAAATACGAACTCCCGATTTACCTTGGTTTAAAGACAGACTGGAAAACGCTGGGCGAAAAGTTGATCAACATGCAGTACGACCGCTCTGACTACGAGTTTAGCCGCGGTTCCTTCCGCGTGCGCGGCTACACTATGGATATCTATCCTGCCTATCAGGACGTCGCCTATCGCATCGAGTTTGGGATCGACTCGGTTACTTCTATTACCGCCTTTGACCCAGTCTCGGGCAAATCTGTGCCAGAAACAATTGGCAAAACCGGCATCGTCATCTTTCCCGCAAAGCTTTATCTCGTCAATCAAGAAAGATATCAAAATAGTGAGGCCCAAATCAGAGCCGATTTAGCCAAAGAATATCAAGCGCTCAAGGAAAAAAATAAACTGATAGAGGCCCAGCGTCTCATGCAACGCACCAATTATGATTTAGAAACCCTCAAAGAGCTCGGCAATGTGAACGGAATCGAAAACTACTCGCGCTACTTTGACGGACGTAAACCTGGGGAGCGCCCTTACTGCCTACCCGATTTCTTCCAGCACGCATACGGCGACAACTGGCTCTGTATCATCGACGAGTCCCACATGACGGTACCTCAGA
This sequence comes from uncultured Pseudomonadales bacterium, assembly GCA_964493295.1. Classification (GTDB taxonomy): domain Bacteria; phylum Patescibacteriota; class Microgenomatia; order UBA1400; family UBA12108; genus CAJAUT01. The sequence goes on from CAZBML010000022.1 coordinate 8,093, forward strand.
TCCGGGGGATGTTCAATGGTGACCAGGCTCGCAAGCGCACCCTCATCAACTACGGATTCCGCCTCGAAGCCGCGATCGACAATCGCCCACTCAAGTTTGATGAATTTTACGATCTAATCCCCAAGACTATCTATGTCTCTGCCACGCCCAACGACTGGGAGCTAGACAAGGCAGGGGATAAAGTGGTTGAACAGCTCGTGCGTCCGACCGGCATCGTTGATCCCGAGATCGAGATCAGATCCAGCAAAAACGAAATCGAAGACGTGATTGAGGAAATCAAAAAACGGGCCGCAATCAATGAAAGAGTATTGGTTACCACGCTCACCAAAAAGACTGCCGAGGATTTGGCCGGATATTTGACCGAGCAGGGGATAAGGGCCAAATATCTCCATTCCGACGTCAAAACTCTCGAGCGCACGGATATCCTAGACTCTCTGCGTAAAAACGAATTTGATTGTTTAATCGGGGTCAATCTCCTTCGCGAAGGCCTAGATTTACCGGAAGTAACTTTAGTTGCCATTCTCGATGCTGATCAAGAAGGATTCCTTCGCTCTCGTGTCTCGCTCATCCAGACCATGGGTCGGGCCGCTCGCAACATCAAAGGCGAGGTCATTTTGTACGCCGAAAATATCACGCTCTCCATGAAATCAGCCATCGAAGAAATCACTCGTCGCCGCAACTACCAGCTCGCTTACAACCAAAAACTAGGCATCAACCCCGAAACCATTATCAAGCCCTTGCGGGAAAAGATTGTGGAAAACGATGCCGATGACCTGGCCTGGCAGGGCATCGAAGACAAATCTACCGACAAACTGATCCAGCTCGATGCCTCCTCTCTCACTCCCGTAGATCGGGTCAAATGGATCAAGCGGCTAGAGCGTGACATGAAAAAAATGGCCGAATCCATGCAATTCGAGTCTGCGATTCGCCTGCGTGATAAAATCCGAGAACTCAAGGAGAATACTTTACAGGGTTGATCCTTGTAAGATACAAAAACACTATGCAACAATACATCTCTATCCGTGGTGCCCGCCAACACAACCTCAAAAATATTGACGTTGATATCCCCAAATATCAATTTGTCGTCATGACCGGCGTCTCGGGATCCGGCAAGTCATCGCTTGCTTTTGACACGATCTACGCCGAAGGTCAGCGTCGCTATGTCGAGTCTCTTTCTAGCTATGCCCGCCAGTTCCTGGGGCTTATGGACAAACCCGATGTCGACCAGATCGATGGTTTATCTCCGAGCATCTCTATCGACCAAAAAACTGTCTCTCACAACCCTAGATCGACGGTCGGCACCACGACCGAGATCTATGACTATCTCCGCTTGCTTTATGCTCGCATTGGCCACCCCAAGTGTCCAAACGATGGCACCGAGATCAAAAAGCTCTCGCTCGACGAAATCACAACTATCTCGCTCACCGAGATCGAGACACACGTCAATCAGGTCAAAAAAATTCCCCATCTCTTTACCATCCTCAGCCCTGTGGTCAGGAACAAAAAGGGAGAGTTCAAAGATCTTTTTGATAATCTTCAGAGCAAGGGTTTTACGGAGGTTATTGTTGACGGTAAGCCGTATGCCGTAAGCAGTATGCAAGAAACTCATCTCCTCAAAACTAACCCTCATACCATCCACGCGGTCATGGACAAACTCAGTGTTAGTTCGCAGGACCTCAAAGATCCCATCTATACTGCCAATCTAAAAACCCGTCTCAACAATAGTATCGAGCAAGCCACCAAACTCTCGGTCGGACTGGTCATTCTCAAAACTAAAGAGCGGGAGATTTTGTACTCCGAAAACTATGCCTGTCCCATTTGTGGCCACTCTTTGCCCGAGATCGAGCCCCGCATGTTTAGTTTCAACTCCCCGCTCGGTGCTTGCGAGACGTGTAAGGGCCTAGGCAGTATCCAAAAGATTGACCCAGTCCGGATCGTCAATCCCAGACTCTCATACAGCGAGGGTGGCATCCTCCCCCTCAACCGTCTCCTCATGGCCGACACTTGGTATACCCGCCTCATCAAAACTGTCGCCGATGTCGAAGGGCTAAATCTCACCAAACCACTCGGCGATTTCTCTGAGCGTGACATGCAAATCCTCCTCTATGGTACGGGCAAAAAGTACCAGGTGGCTGGCAACAACAAATCTGGTCGTCCAACCAGTATCACCGAACTCTGGAACGGTATTATCCCTCGTCTCGAAGCTCACTACTTTGAGACCCAAAGCGAGTGGTCACGGCTAGATCTCAATCAGTATATGAAAGAAGAACTCTGCCCCACCTGTGCAGGAGCCAAACTCAAACAAGACGTTTTATCGATCACAGTCGATGGGCTCAACATCAACGAAATGACTCATCAATCCGTCTCAGAGTTGCAAAAATATTTTTCTCAGGATTTGAAAGAGCGCCTCAACCCCTACGAGCAACAGGTCGGGGAGGGGATTTTAAAAGAAGTGACCTCTCGCCTCACTTTCCTCCACAATGTCGGGCTCGGCTACCTCGATCTCGCCCGTCAAAGCAAAACCTTGTCCGGTGGCGAGCAACAGCGTATACGCCTGGCCTCTCAGATCGGCACTGGACTAACTGGCGTCCTCTATGTCTTAGACGAGCCTAGTATTGGTCTCCACAGCCGCGACGTCGATGCCCTCATTGCATCGCTCAAGCGTCTCGTCGATTTGGGTAATACCCTCATTGTGGTCGAGCACGACGAGGAAACCATTCGTAGTGCCGACTACGTGATCGAGCTGGGGCCAGAGGCCGGTATTCATGGCGGTCAACTCACGGCCCAGGGCACCGTAGCCGAGATCTCCCGAGATAAACACTCAATCACTGGCGCATATCTGTCTGGTGCCAAAGTGATCCCCGGCCAGCTCTTGCCCCTCAATACTACCTCGGGTGTACTCAAGCTTTTGGGTGCCAGGCAAAACAACTTAAAAAACGTAAACTTAGAGATCCCACTCGGTAATCTAGTGGGTATCACTGGGGTATCGGGCGGAGGCAAATCTACCCTTATCACCGAGACTCTCTATCCAGCTCTCAAATACTATTTAGATGGCACCTACTTTGACCACATGGGCGCGCACGACTCGCTCCATGGTTTCCAGTACCTCAAATCCACCTATCTGGTCGATCAGTCTCCGATCGGTCGCACTCCACGCTCTAACCCCGCTACCTATGTCGGCTTTTTCGATGATATCCGCGATCTCTTTAGCTCCACCCAGGATGCTCGGCTCAAAGGGTTTGATAAAGGTAGGTTTAGTTTCAACATCAAAGGAGGGCGGTGTGAAAAATGTCAGGGTGGGGGAGTCATCAAAATCGAGATGCAGTTCTTGCCCGACGTCTACGTCACCTGCGATGTCTGTGAGGGCAAGAGGTACAACGAAGAAACACTCAGCATCAAATACAAAGGTATGACCATTTTTGATATTTTAAACATGACGCTCACGGATGGCGTGGACTTCTTCAAAAACTATCCCAAGATCTATCGCAAGCTCCAGTTGCTGGTCGATGTGGGACTCGGGTACCTCAAGATCGGTCAGCCAGCTCCGACCCTCTCCGGC
>CAZBML010000023.1:0-11634 GCA_964493295.1 uncultured Pseudomonadales bacterium
GTAGTCTAGGCCGTAGCCGATCACAAATTTGTTGGGGATATGCTTACCGATATAATCGACCGTGACATCGACCTCTCTCCGCTCATCTTTTGATAGCATAGCTACCGAGACCAATCTGCTCGGCTGCCTAGCCTTTAGCATTGCTTGGAGTATCGACAGACTAAAGCCAGTATCTACAATATCTTCAACCACTATCACATTTTTGTTGCGGATATCATGCTTCAAATCTTTAGTAATTTTTGGTTCTCCCGAAGACTGCTCAGAGTCGCCATAGGTATCCATCCCCATAAAATCGATAATCAGATTTTTCATACCCAACTTGTACAACTCCCGAGAAAGATCATTTAGGAAAGCAAACGATCCATCCAGGACTCCTACTAGCACAACTTCATCATTCTGGAAATCGCGATATATTTGCTTTGCCAACCCAGCTACGATCATCCCAATCTCTTCTTCACTGATCAAAACATCAATTCTGTATTTTGGTGAGTTGGTCATGCTTACAATATAGTCTATTTTGTAGCACAATGGAAACATGTTAAAAAAGATCAAAAAGTTTCTCCGGGCGGTAGGCCCTGGGATAATTAGTGGCTCAGCCGACGACGACCCATCTGGGATTGCTACCTATAGTCAGTCAGGAGCCCAGTTTGGTTTTACTCAGCTCTGGACTGCTCTATACATGTTACCTTTTCTTATCTCAGTTCAGGAGGCCTGCGCCAGGATTGGAGCAGTTACAGGACGTGGGATCTCGGGTGCAGTTAAGCGTCATTACTCCAAGCGCATTTTAGTTGTAATGGTTTTTGCTGTTCTGATAGCCAACACTATCAATATCGGTGCCGATATCGGAGCCATGGCCTCTGCACTACAGCTCGTAACCCCATTTCCCTTTATGCCACTTACCATTGTTATTACTATTTCAATCTTGTTACTAGAGATTTTTACATCCTATCGCGTCTATTCCCAAATCCTCAAATGGCTCGCCCTTTCGCTCCTTGCATACCCACTAACACTTTTTATCATCAATGCACCTTGGACTACCATTCTCCCCGCTAGTATTACCCCGCATTTTGAGTTTACTTTACCTTACTTCCTACTTTTCACCGGGATCTTGGGTACCACCGTTTCGCCATACTTGTTCTTCTGGCAGGCATCAGAGGAGGTGGAGGAAGAGCGTTCGCAAAAAATGATTAAATATGGTATCCCGCACTTGACTGCCAGGTTTGTCAAAAACATTCGCTTCGACACAATCTTTGGTATGATTTTTGCCGAGCTGGGTACCTGGTCTATCATCATTGTATCTGCAACTGTCTTGCACTCGCACGGGATCGTTGATATCCAAACTGCCGCCGATGCCGCCGCCGCTCTAGAGCCACTCGTTGCGGGTTTCCCAAACGCAGGATATCTCGCCAAACTTATCTTTGCGACCGGAGTAGTTGGCTTGGGTCTCTTGGCTATTCCAGTTCTTGCTGGATCTGCCGCCTACGCAGTCTCTGAGGCTGTAGGTTTTCGTGATGGACTCAATCTCAAGTTTAAACAAGCCCATGGGTTTTATTTGACCATGACAATTGCTACTTTAGTCGGCCTGGGGATTAACTATATAGGCATAGATCCCATAAAAGCTTTAGTCTATGCGGGAGTAATTAACGGCTTTGTGGCCGTGCCACTCATTTACTTGATCGCCAAGATCAGTAGCGACAAAAAGATCATGGGCAAATACAAAAGTGGCATCCTCTCCCGCACCCTTATTTGGGTAACTTTCATAGTTATGGCGGGTGCCGCACTTGGTACCGTCTATATGCTTATACTCGCCTAGCTTTTCCCAACAAAAACCCCGCCTTGCGACGGGGTTTTTCTTATATCTTAAATCTAATAACTTAAATCTAAAATTTAGTAACTGGAACGGCCATATGAGGAGCCACCACGATTGTCGCGGCCACCACCATAAGAAGAACCACCTTGTGGGCGGCCTCCGCCAAATCCACCACCACGACTGTTGTCGCGAGGTTCCATTGGACGTGCTTCGTTGACAACGATTGTGCGACCATCTAGGTCTTTGCCGTTGAGCTCAGCGACAGCCTTTTGGGCTTCTTCTTCTGTACTCATCTCCACAAAGCCGAAGCCTTTGGAACGACCAGTTGCACGGTCAGTGATGACGCGGGCACTGACGACAGTACCTACCTGGGAGAATAAAGCTGATAATGAATCGTCAGTTGTAGCCCAGGCTAAACTTCCGACAAATAATTTGGTTGCCATGTGCGGCACCTCCATAAACGCGTGCCATCACTGATCACTCAAACAAACAGGAAAAAATTCACTATCGTTGGGAAAAGCATGTACACATAAATAACTAGGTCGTAGTATAGCACATATTTGGGCTTTCTGTGTCAAGCGGTCAGCTTTTCACTGGAACAACGCACCAGTCGAAGATTCAAACATTACTGTCACGGCCGCCCATACTGTAGTAGCCAGAGACAAAATGACTAGGAGGTATATGGGATAAAACAGATACTTTGGCCCTTTATATTTCTTATAATAGATTCCCATCGCTAGTAACGCCACGCTCAACCCGAAACCAAAGTTAATAAGAGTTAGTTCGTAAGATATCTTAGAATTTACTCCCTTAAAAGTTTCTTGTAGATCAACTGTCAAAGGGAAGAACCAAAACCGGTTCCAGATCCCCACAACAAGACTAAAAATCGCAAATCCTATGCTTTCGTTAGCTAGGTGACGCTCTAGGTGCTCTCTAAATTTCGGGTTAAAAGCTGATATTACCAGAGCCACTATCAAGATTTTGAGCATGATTTCTAGTATACAACATGGATATCTAAGACAATCCGCTAGTGTTAAAATCATATTATGAAAGGATTCTTAAACTTCATCCGCGAGCAGGGTGTAATGGGGCTGGCAGTTGGATTTATCTTGGGTGGCGCCATCTCCAAAGTGGTTTCGTCTCTCGTCACTGACATCGTCAATCCACTAGTCGGCATCCTCCTGGGATTCACCGCCAATTTAGCCGACGCTTCCTTTTGGCTCGCCGGCAAGCAAGTAATGTGGGGCCACTTTGTTTCGGTCCTAATCGATTTTGCGGTCATCGCCGCCGTTGTTTATTTTGGTGTCCATGGTTTAGGCTTGGATAAAATCGACAAACCCAAGGAAAATAAAAAGGATAAATGAAGCATCTTTTCCTGGCCAGCAGCATCGAAAATCGCACAGTCACCCAGGATATTTTTAAGAAAATCGGAAAGTCTGCTCCACTTAAAACGCTATGCATAAAAACTGCCACAGAAGACAAAGTACGGCAAGATCTTTCATGGTATGAAGATGATATGAAGGGACTCAGGAATGCAGGATTTGATGTTATTGAATTTTCAGTCAGTGGTAAATCTGAAAAACAGCTAAGTGATGCTTTAGTCTCTATAGACGTTATTTTTGTGTCAGGAGGAAACACCTTTTACTTACTCCAAGAATCTCAGAAAACAGACTTTATCAAAATAGTTCAGGAAAAAGTAGAAAACGGACTACCATATATTGGTAGTAGTGCAGGCTCCGTTATCGCTGGTCCTGATATAGAACCAATTATAGGTATCGACGATGTCAAGCTGGCACCCGAGGTGAATGGATACGCTGGGTACAACTTGGTTAATTTTTGTGTGCTCCCTCATTGGGGTAGCGAACACTTCAAAGAATCATATCTCACAAATAATCTCGAACCTATGTATAAAGAGGGTACTCCATTGGTGGCACTAAATAATGATCAATACATTGAAGTGATAGATAACCAATTCAAAATCGTCGATGTCAGGAGAGACCAATGAAACTCTTTTTAACCTCCAAATTCCACCATGTCGCACAGGACATCGCGAGCAAGCTAGGCGATGATCAGCGACAAAACGTGGTTTTTATCACCACCCCTTTTCACTATCGCCAGTTCCAAGAGAGTGAACTAGTTTGGCATTACAACAATCTCACAGCCATGAAAAATTTCGGATACAACTACGATTTTTATGACATCTGCGGTAAGACCAGTAAAGATTTAGAGAAAGACTTAGCCAAATATCAGGTTGTCTATGTCGAAGGTGGTAGTCCCTTTTTCTTCATGCAAGAGTCATATAAAAATGATTTTGGTGTCTACATCAAAAAACGCCTAGAATCTGGCATGATCTATATCTCCGAGAGTGCCGGCTCCGTTTGTGCAGGGATTGATATTGCCGCCAACTCAAGGCCAGGCAAGGCAGCAGGGGACTACGATTTGCCCAACTCTTCTGGATTTGGATTCGTCAATTTTGCCATCCTCCCTCACTGGGGGCAAACAGAGAAAAAGTCTGATTACTTTTCCTACAAAATCCCTCAGGCATACAAGGAAGATTATCCCTACATTCTTCTCTCCAACAGCCAATACATGGAAGTCGATGGTGATATGTATAAAATAGTAGATGTAGACAAAACGTAATATGACGATCAAATACTCTCAAGCAACTAGCGACCAAATCGAGGAATTCTACTCTTTCTTTTCTAAATCAGTGACAGAACTCTTTCCTGAGTACACGGTATTAACTAGGGAATACTTTGTAGAAAAAGACTACACCAAAGCATGGATGAAAGACGTAATTGGCAAACAAGACAAAATACTTTTTGTTGCAAGAAATGGAAAGGATATTACAGGATACCTACTAGTAAACAAAGTCTATGGAGGAGTAAGTGTTGCGAGTTGGCTAGCAGTATTCAAGGATTATCAGAAAATAGGAGTGGCATCTACTCTTATGAACATGTGGGAGAGTTTTGCAATAGGCAACCATGCACATGCACTACAACTATGGACAACGGATAGAAATGTTCCCTTCTATCTAAAAAGAGGTTTTGTTAACGCAGGTATATTCAAGGATGGATGGTTTGGGATTGATATGCCCATGATGTACAAACCTCTACGCAAGTCAGAAGAAAAGAATTATCTCCACAAATACCTGGCAAGCAAATCAAAATAGTTCGATGGTTCGAACCATCGAACCGGTCTACATTTTCCGTGAATCATATGCCCAGTGGAGGAGAGCTTGTCTCTGCACTCTGCGACAGTTAAAGTCGCCTACCATGCAATTTTTCTTTATTTGAGCCACGTGTCGTTTGATCATTTTCCATCTCTGTATCTGCTTTTTATCTTCATCTTCAATCCGTCTACCCATATAGTACCTGCAGTACCACTGGAACCATCCTCTAGGGTCATACTGGGAGATCCAGCCTTTCTTGCGCCAAACAGATAGTGGCTGGCTGGCGTTTACGCCAAAAAAATTGAGACCAGGGTCATGGAATTCATGGCACAACTTGGCATCTTTATACCAGTCGGAGGGGAACTCAGCACTGCAGTCTGTCATATATTTCCCCCCAAACACGCCGATCGCCAGCATTTCTTTTGGCGTTAGCTCTGGCCTAAAGTCATCGGCAAAGTCTCCACCAGTCTCCGCGACCAGTTCATACCTGTATCCACTTTGCATCAAATCATCTACAGTAACTATTTTCCCCATGAGATACAATATAGCAGTATGCAAAAGCAAGAGCCAATCATAAAGAATCGCTTGGGTGAAAAACTCGACACTTGGGTTGAAACACCAGAGGGTAATATTAAAGCCAATATAATCATGGTACACGGATTTGGCACCAACAAAGGGGAAACAGCTGGATACTTTGATGACATAAGCAAAGCTTTAGTACAAGATAACTTCAGGGTTATCCGTTTCGACTTTAGTGGATACGGCAAAAGCGAAGGAAGACAAGAAGATGTTTGTTACACCAAGCAAGTTGATGATTTGAAATCGGTCTGGGAGTTTGTTAAATCTAGTTTTAATGAACCTATTAATATCTTTTCTCAGTCCATGGGTTGTTGGGTCACTTCAATAACTTCGCTAGACGGTATTAGTAAAACGCTCATGACAGGAATACCAAATGCCGATACCAAGATAATGATAGATAGATTTATCGAAAGATTTGGAAATCGTGTAGGTGCAAAATTGGATTTTAACGGAATCAGCGAACTACCTCGCTCAACAGGAGAAGTTCAACAAATAGGACCCAAGTTCTGGGAAGAGATCAAAGCTCTAGATCCAGTATTAAGTATTAGTGATTACTCCAACAAAACCAATCTACTCATTGTCCACTGGTTAGAGGATGAAATAATTGGGAGTGAAGCACTCAAGCAATATGATGTTATTCCTACGCTGAAATTCAAATGGTTGCATGGTAACCACAGTCTTTCAAGTCCCAATGATCGCACTAACTTTATCAAAGTTATGTTAGAGTTTTACAATCATGAATAAATCTCTCAAAATCCTCCTCGCGGTCAATAGTATTTTTGTTCTAGCTGGCAATCTTTTGGGTCCACTTTATGCAGTTTTTATTGAAGGATTGGGCGGGAGCATTGCGGTCGTCAGTGGGACCTGGAGCGTCATGCTCCTCACTACCACGCTAGTCAATTTTTTCCTGATCCGCTACGGTGACCGAGTCAAGGAACACGAGTACTTTCTAATCGTCGGCTTTGTATTTAGGGCGATTGCTTGGATAAGCTTTGTCTACGCGCACAGTCTCACAACTATTATTCTTCTGCAAATCATTATTGGACTGGGTGAGGCAGTTGGTAGTACTGGGTTTGATGCCATCATGGCAGAGCATCTTGACCGGTCGAGTCATATTCGTGATTATGCTGTCTGGAAAACTATCTCCAATTTGCTCGCCTCATTGGCCACCTTAATTGGAGGCTTCATAGTTACTTGGTACGGGTTTAACCCTATGTTCTATTTTATGGGAGTAGTCGCTATAGCCTGTGCCATATTTACCTATTTACTCCCTCGCCGAGCACTATAAATAGTGGTGGGAGCTATCACTACGATAATTCGAATTATCGTAGTATGACTTCAGTGCTAAAATGCATACATGATAACAAAAATCCTCAACAACGTTCGTTTAATCCAAAAATGTCTCATCGTACGAAATGATGGCAAGGTCTTGGCTTTGAAGCGTGCACCGGACGATCACTCGCGCGGTGGCAACTGGGATTTACCTGGTGGGGGATATGAGCAGGGAGAAGACGTGATCGAGGCCATCAAGCGTGAGGTTATAGAAGAAGCGGGTTTGGTCGTTCATTCTCTCCGACCCATCTTTTTTACCAACAAGATCGGGGTAGGGGAAGGGTTTTTTAAAGGAGATACAGTTTTTGCGACCTGCTATACGTGCTCGGATTGGGAAGGCATGTCCACCGAAGCCTTGGCGAAGGAGGAGGGGGTAGTCCTGTCCAGCGAACACACGGAATATCAATGGGTAAAACCTGAGGAGTTTAAATCCTTCAACTTTGGCGCAGATAGTGGATTTTTTGTTCAAGCTCTCGATGCCTATATCTCTACCCTCTCCTAAATTTGACATATTCAAAAAATAGAATATGATGACTATATATGCAGTCATCAATGGTTAGAAAAAATGCGGCCCATCTCAAAGTCCTCGGACACGCCAAACGACTGGAAATAGTCTGTCTTTTGCATGGTCACGAGCTTACCGTCAACCAGATATTTCAGATGACAGCGCTCCGCCAGGCCACAGTATCCCAGCACCTCATGCTCCTCAAGCGGAGTGGGCTAGTAAAGACACGAAAGATCGGCAAAGAAATATACTACGTGCTCGCAATGGATCGTTTTGCCACTCTATCTATCTTTATCGATGGTCTAACCAAAGTAAGACCCATGAGCGAAGCCGAGCCCACAGTAGTTGACCCAGTATGCCATATGCATCTAACTCCTAGCTCTGCAAGCTGTACTTGTGAGTACGACGGAGTGCGTCACTACTTTTGTGGCAAGGGTTGTCTCAAGGAGTTTAATATTTCACACAAAGGAGTTGTATGATCACCAAAAAATACGAAGTAGTTGGCATGCACTGCGCCAGTTGCGCTAGTATTATCAAAAAAAAGCTCTCCAAAGTAGATGGCGTGAAATCGGTCGATGTGAACTATGCTACCGAGGTAGCAGAGTTGTCGACAATCAAAAACATTGATGATTCTAAATTAAACTCCCTCATCACTCCACTCGGGTATAGTATCAAACCAACGGGCACCAACCCTCCTATGGGCCACCTCGGTCACGACATGTCCAGAATGGATCATTCGCTCCACGCTGGCCACGACATGGGGCCCGTAGGCACAAACCCAGTCAAAAAAGCCGAAAAGCTCGCGGATTTAGCCAAGCTAAAATCTCAGGTCAAGATCTCTCTCCCGCTGGCCACTGTGAGTCTCGTGATGATGACTTGGGAATCTTTCTTCCCCTACCCAGATCCTGTCAAAACCTTTTTCCACCATCTCCTCCCCATCATGGCCACCTACATGTTGTTTGTCATCGGTTTGCCCTACATCAAGTCAGTATTTAGATTCATCGAGCATCGAGTTGCCAATATGGATACTTTGATCGGCATCGGTACCTCGGTTGCATTTCTTTACTCCTTTATCGTTTCGGCCTTTGAGGGGCTACTCGCACCATACCTCGCAGTAGAACAAGTCTATTACGACGTCACCATCGTGGTAATTGCGTTTATCACCCTCGGTAAATACTTAGAGGCCGGCTCCAAAATGAAAACAGGCGAAGCGATAGAAAAGCTCTTGGGACTCCAAGCCAAAACTGCTTTAGTCCTGCGAGACGGCAAAGAACTAGAGATCCCACTTAGTGAAGTAGTTGTGGGTGACATTGTGATTGTGAAGCCAGGGGTCAAAATCCCCGTTGATGGAGAAATAATTAAAGGTGACAGTAGTGTGGACGAATCCATGCTGACCGGCGAGCCACTCCCCGTGGACAAAACTGTGGGCGACAAGGTAATCGGTGGCACGATCAACAAACAGGGGATATTCCATTTTCGCGCTACTGTGGTGGGGGACTCTACTGTCCTCTCCCAAATTATCAAGATGGTAGAGAACGCTCAAGGTAGCCACGCACCAATTGAAAAATTGACCGACCAAATCTCCGCTGTGTTTGTACCAGTTGTGTTGGTGCTGTCTGTCCTTGTCTTTATCTTGTGGACTGTACTAGGTAATCCCCTCCTCGGACTCCTCAGTTTTGTCGGTATCCTGGTCATCGCCTGTCCTTGCGCCCTGGGGCTAGCCACTCCTACCGCCATCATTGTGGGCGTAGGCAAAGCCGCCGAGAAAGGGATCCTGGTGAAAAATGCCGAAAGTCTCGAAAAACTCCGTGCTGTCGATTATGTTGTCCTCGACAAAACGGGTACCCTCACCAAGGGTCAGCCTTCGGTCACCCATCACCAGGTCGTCGGCACTGGCAAAGAAAATTTTCTGCAGATTTTGGCTTCGCTCGAGTCTCAATCCGAGCACCCGTTGGCTCAAGCGGTAGTACAACATGCCAAAGAAAGATCCATACAGCTCTTACCCGTCACCACGTTCTCTGCCATATCTGGCCAGGGTTTGAAGGGCACAGTCAGCAAGACTCAGTACTTTGCCGGCAACGCCAAGCTGATTGCCGAGCTAGGATTGCAGGTAGACAAAAATATATTAGAACAATTTGCCAGAGAGGGTGCGACCCCCATTATGCTGGCTGACAAAAAGCAGATCTTAGCCTACCTAGGTATTAGCGATACACTCAAAGACGAGGCAATAGGAGCGATCCAATATCTCCACAAGCTCGGCATCAAAGTCGCGATGTTGACGGGTGACCACCAGCTGACTGCCGAGTATATAGGTAAAAAAGTTGGTATTGACGAAATATTTGCCGAGGTATTACCCGGTGAAAAGGCGACCATCATCAAAAAAATTCAAGATCGGTCGCCCCGCCACGGCGGGGTCGCTATGGTAGGCGACGGCGTCAATGACGCTCCTGCGCTCGCGACCGCCGATGTTGGGATTGCCATGGGGACCGGCACCGACGTGGCTCTCGAGTCCGCTGGAATCACGCTCCTAGGGGGCAACCTCGAGAGATTACCCCAAGCTATCAAACTATCCCGTCTCACCTTCCGCGTGATCAAACAAAATCTGTTCTGGGCCTTTGCTTACAATATTGTGGGTATCCCGATTGCGGCCGGTATCCTTTATCCTCTCTATGGCCTCATGCTCAACCCCGGGATAGCTGGCGCCGCCATGGCGTTTTCCTCTGTCTCTGTTGTAACCAATTCTTTACGCTTAAAAGCTAGTCATATATGATGGGAGAACTATGAATCTGTGGATTGTTTTTTTGACTGGCTTAACTAGTGGTGGTGTGACCTGTGCCGCCATGCAGGGTGGGATCCTCGCCTCTACTATCGCCAATCAAAAAAAGCTCAAAGTAGAGCCAGGATTTGGTCCAGACGACTGGGTAGGCGTCACTGCCTTCCTAGTGACCAAACTCATAATCCACACTATCCTCGGTTTTTTCCTTGGTTGGATCGGATCCGCCATGACTCTGTCTCTTAATACGCGTTTATTTTTCCAGGGATTTGCGGCCTTGTTTATGCTCGCATCAGCCCTCAACCTCCTCGAAGCTCACCCCATCTTTCGCTATGTTGTGATGTCTCCACCCCGCTTTGCTCGCCGCCTGATCAAAAACAACACTACTGCCGATAGATACTTTGCCCCCGGCCTGCTTGGCTTGCTCACGATTCTTATCCCCTGCGGTGTCACTCAGGCCATGGAGGTATTAGCTATCAGTTCTGGCTCTCCTCTCCAAGGCGCTCTCATTATGGGTAGCTTTGTCTTGGGTACTGCCCCCATGTTTATCTTGATCGGTATAGCAACTGCCAAGCTTAGTGAAGTCTGGCGCACTTACTTTTTGCGCACAGCGGCCATTCTCCTGATTGCCATGTCACTCTACTCTTTCAATGGAATCCTCCAGGTCATGGATAGCAACTATTCCCTCGAGCGACTAGGTCCCAGGATAGTCAAACTATTGCCACCCTACGATAAATCTGGGCAAAGGGCCATACCAACACCTAGCATTGTCGATGGCGTCCAGCCAGTTACCATAAATATCTTGAATAGTGGTTACTCACCTAGAAATTTTGCTGTTAAAAGTGGGATTCCTGTCAAACTGACTGTTAATGCGGGAGAGGTGTACTCCTGTGCCACTGCTTTTACTTTCCGCGCCTTTGGTATCAATGCTTTTGTTAAACCCAACACCAACCAAGTCTTTACTTTCACCCCAGACAAAAAGGGTATCTACACTTTCTCTTGCTCAATGGGCATGTATAGCGGCACCATGGAGGTGATTTAATGTTTAATTTATTCAAGAAAAAATCTCTTGGTACTACGATCACGCTCAAGTTGAGTGGCCTCCACTGTAGCTCGTGTTCGCTCAACATCGATTCTGAGCTCGAAGATTTACCCGGGGTCATCAGTACTAACACGAGCTACGCCAAGCAAGAGTCAGTCATCACTTACGACCCCAAACTCACGTCCCCCTCTCAGTTCACTACAGTCATCGAGAAACTAGGCTATACTGTGATCAAATGATCACGCTCGCTTAGCTCCGCTCTTTCCGTATTGGCAACTTGGCTATTTTTGATTTTGCCACTGCCTATCTTGGGATTTATCTCCTCGTGCCACTCCTCAACAAGCTAATCACATTTACAGGTAGACAGCTCACTCACTGGCAATGGATGCTCCTCGTTTTGCCCATCAGTATCCTCTTCCAC
>CAZBML010000024.1:0-1098 GCA_964493295.1 uncultured Pseudomonadales bacterium
CTCCCCCGAACCAGGTTTTATGACAGATTGGCAACCTCTCTGGACCACCATGATGACTCAAGCTGTGGGTACCTCAAGCGTCATTGAGGCTGTCACCCAGCACCGCCTTGCCTTTACCAATCAGCTAGTCGAGATGGGAGCCAATATTACATACTTTGACCCCAAACCCCAAAACCCCGTTGATTTTTACGATTTTAAATATCCAGAGACGACTAGCTATCCTCATGCAGTCAAGATTGTTGGTCCTACTGAGTTTGTTGGTCGCAATCTCACTGTCCCAGATCTACGTGGCGGGGCTACGCTTGTCATGGCCGCCATTATGGCTAGAGGAGAGTCATTGATCGACAATATCGAGCTCATCGACCGTGGCTATGAGCGTTTCGACGAGCGCCTGCGCAATTTATCCGCAAACATTGAGAGAATTAGTTAGTAGGTGCTATCATCAAGATATGTCCAAACACACAATCTCTTTTCGTCATGCTTTTTCAGGCATCTGGACTGCACTCACTACTCAGCTCAATCTTCGCATTCATTTTATAGTTGCTTCTCTTGTCATTTTTAGTGGGGTTTATTTACAGCTCCAACCAGCCGAATTTCTTAGTTTGATATTTGCACTAACTCTTGTCCTAGTTACCGAGATGATCAACACCGCCGTCGAGTTTATGTCTGATGCCATTACTCTCGAATACAACGAGAATATCAAGATGGCCAAAGACGTCTCGGCTGGCGCTGTCCTTCTATCTGCTTTTTTTGCCGCCCTGATCGGCCTAATTATTTTTGTCCCCAAACTTTTTTTGGGGTTTAATATTTGATTAATCAAAATTATGAATAATCTGCTAGGCTTTCTTCTCTTTTCTTTTACCATCAATGCCGCCCTGATTGTTCCCTTTATCAATTTGTTATACCAACTCAAATTCCAGCGTCCAGGCAGAGCCGCCGCCGATTTTATGGGTATGATCAATACTACTTTCAACAAACTACACAAAAAGAAGGCCGGAACTCCCGTGGGGGGCGGGCTGCTCATAATCGTCACGACTACCATGCTCTATACCTTGTTTGCTGGCATGCTCCGCTTGGTAGGGGGAGATATGAAAAGTG
>CAZBML010000024.1:1108-4316 GCA_964493295.1 uncultured Pseudomonadales bacterium
TTTATCTTGTATGGGCTTCTTGGACTCTATGACGATATCATCAAGTTTTTTGGCAAAACCGCTCATCTTGTCGGTATCACCTGGAAACTCAAATTGATTGCTCAATCTCTGATAGGTCTCTCGATTGGTTATTACCTCTTTGTCCATATGGGTATTAGTATTATCAACTTGCCATATTTTGGGGTCATTGATCTTGGTCTTTTGTTCGTTCCTTTCTCAGCTTTTGTCATTGTTGCCTTTAGCAATGCAGTCAATATCACCGATGGGCTAGATGGCCTTGCTGGTGGTCTCCTCATGATCACGCTATTTGCCTTGATCATTCTCGCTACCTCGATCCTCGATACCCCAATCACGCTATTTATTGCCCTTTGGCTCGGAGGTATCTTGGCTTTCCTTTACTTCAATACTTATCCCGCCCGTATCACTATGGGGGATGTGGGAGCCCTCTCATTTGGAGCCACTTTGGCAGTCATCGGTCTTCTCCTTGGCAAAATCATCGCGGTCACCGTCATTGGTGGGCTTTTTATACTTGAGATTCTCTCTAGCTCAATCCAGATGTTTGGTAAACGCTACCTCGGTCATCGGCTCCTCCCGCTTTCGCCTGTCCATTTGTGGCTCCAATCAATTGGCTGGGAAGAAACCAAAATAGTCACGAGGGCCTGGCTGGCAGGTATCATTATGGCGTTATTTGGGCTTTGGCTAGCATTTTTGTAGTACCATTAAAAATGAATAAAAATAGGACGGAATCCCTCCGATACTTTAAGAATTACAGAACGGCTGAATAAACAGTTTATGTAAATTCTGAAGTAAAGGGGGATATAGTATGAATTCTCAACCGATTATTGTATTTGACTCTGGGATCGGAGGTCTCAGTATTTATCGACCTCTCAAACAAGCCTTACCCAATCACAACCTTGTCTATCAAACAGACTCCAACAACTTTCCTTACGGAGACAAGTCACCAGAGTGGCTAGCCAAACGTTTTACCGAATTGGCCCTTTACTTTTCGAGTCTATCTCCGCAATTGTTAGTGCTAGCTTGCAATTCGGCAACTACCACCATCATCACTCACTTGCGCTCCCTGCTCCCATTTCCTATTGTAGGAGTTGAACCAGTCATCAAGCCCCTCTCAAAATATCACTCAGCTTTGGCACTCATGACCCAGGTCTCAGCCAATTCGACTACGACATCAGAACTCCTCGCTCGCCACGGTTCACATGTGCGAGTTTTTACTCCTATTGGTTTAGCTAGTGCCATAGAGTACAACGATTATGAACAAGTGAAAAAGAATATTCATGAGATCAAAGAAATAGTACAAAAATATGAAATTGAAGCCGTTGGATTATCTTGTACTCACTACCCGCTCATCATCTCAGCCCTCAAACATGCTATGCCTAACATTGCCTTTATCGACCCCGCCCCATCCGTAGTCAGAGAAGTCCTCAGAGTGCTAAAATTGAGCGAAATATGAACACCTTTGAAAGCGTTATCGCTGGTAAAAAAGTCTTAGTTTTTGGGGTCGGTAGGCAGGGTGGGGGGACAGGCGACGCCAAATGGCTCGAGCAACATGGGGCCATTGTCAAGCTTTCAGATCGCGATGTGAATATCGTCCCCGAGGGTCAAACCAGAGCCCAAATCGATTGGGCAGACCTCATTATCAAAAATCCTGGTGTGCCAGACGAGAATGACTTGATCCTTTACGCCAAAAGTCTAGACAAACCAGTTCTCACGAGCATTGCTGTCTTTGTAAAGTATTCGAATGTAAAAACTATTGGTGTGACTGGTACCAGGGGCAAATCCACGACCGTCGCCCTGATCTCGGCCTTGTTAGAAAAAGCCTACCCAAACCAGGTCATCACTGGAGGTAATATTCCCGGTACCTCCGGACTCAGTCTCTTTGATCAGCTCGAGGGCAAATCATTCGTCGTTTTGGAGCTTTCGTCTTTTCAGCTCCACAATTTTCACGAGCTAAAAATCAGTCCAAATATTGCTGTTATCACCAATTTATATCCTGATCATCTCAATCGTTATCCGTCGATGACAGAGTACATGCACGACAAGCAAGCGATTGTTATGTACCAGGGACAGACAGATTTTACTTTATTCAACAGGGACAATCAGGGTGCGTTCACCATTGCTCAGGTTTCTAGTGGGCAAGTCAGCGACTACGGGAGCAAAGACGTCACAGGTTGGCAGACTTCTCTCCCAGGTATGCACAACCGTGAAAACATCGCGGCCATGTCAGCGCTTGCCGCTGTGCTCGGCATCGAGATATCGCTAGCGCAACAAATAGCCAAAGAATTTGTCGGTGTTCCATTCCGTCAGCAGGTAGTAGCACAGGTCAAAGGGGTCACCTACATCAACGATACTACTGCAACTACCCCGACAGCCGCGATCAAAGCACTCCAGGCCGCCACTACTGCGACCATCTGGATCACTGGGGGTGATACCAAAAATCTCCCTTTTGATGAACTGATCAAAGAGGTCGAGTCTAACCCTCACCTCAAAAATATCGTGATTTTAGGTTCAAAAAATATCCCAACCTATACAGAGGCCCTATCACAATCAGCCCGAGCCAAGATCCTAGGCACGGCCATGAATATGGCAGAGGCACTAGCTCTCGCGAGGAGTGTAGCTAGAGCAGGTGATGCGATTCTTCTCTCTCCTGGGTTTGCTTCGTTTGATTTATTTCAGAACGAATTTGACCGGGGCCGCCAATTCAATGAGATCGTTCAAGATCTAGCATCTAGAACCTAGCATCTCGAATCTATGAAAAAAATCACCCTCTCCCTCTCGACTCGCATCATCTCCATGACGATAATTTTGCTCACTTTTGGTTTGATCATGATATATAGCGCGAGCGTGGCCGAGGGGGCGAGAGATTTTGGCAACAAATGGCATTTCGTTTTACTCCAACTCAAATGGGCGGGAGTAGGTATTATCGGTATGTTTATCGTCAGTAGTTTGAGCCCTAGGTTTTGGCAAAAAATCTCCCCTGTTATTCTCTCGATTGGTTTACTCCTCCTTTTTCTCGTTGTAATCCCTGGTATTGGCACCAAGGTGCAGGGTGCTCGGCGCTGGCTGGTCTTGCCAGGCCTTACGCTCCAGCCAGCCGAGCTGATCAAATTTATCGAAGTCGTATATCTCTCGACCTGGCTCCATTCGCGCAAAATTACCTTGCCCCAGTTTGGGTTTTTTACAGCCTTGA
>CAZBML010000024.1:4416-10925 GCA_964493295.1 uncultured Pseudomonadales bacterium
TGGCTCCATTCGCGCAAAATTACCTTGCCCCAGTTTGGGTTTTTTACAGCCTTGATCGCCGGTCTCATTATGCTTCAGCCAGACATGGGGACAACTTTAGTTGCCACTTTACTTGCAGTCTCTATCTACTTTCTCGCTGGCTACCCCCTCAAACATTTCTTTTCGCTCGCGGCCGCTGGCATCACCCTCGCAGTTATCTTGATTATTGCCGAACCTTACCGTCTCGAGAGGGTCAAGACATTTATTGATCCTCTCCACGATACCCAAGGCAGTTCGTACCATATCCGGCAGGTTTTACTCTCCCTTGGGTCAGGGGGTGTCTCTGGCTTGGGAGTCGGTCGATCACGCCAAAAATATGCCTACCTCCCGGAGGCTACGACCGACTCTATCTTTGCAGTCGTTGGCGAGGAGCTTGGGTTTATCGGCGGGGTAGGGCTCATCTTGGCCTTCCTCTATTTTCTATCCTTGATTTTCAAAGTCGCAACTAGGGAATCGGACAAATCTACCTCGACCATGGTTGCTGGGGTAGGTGCCTGGATCGGTTTGCAGGTTTGTCTCAACCTGGCGGCCATGGTGGCCCTGACTCCGCTAACCGGTGTCCCGCTCCCCCTCGTTTCTTACGGTGGATCTGCCCTCATCACCATGCTTGGCGGCGTGGGCCTCGTCCTCTCCGTCGCCCGCCATCAAAAGTAAATTGCCATAGTCTGTACCCCTTTGGTCCATTCCATAGCTCTCTCAAATTTGCTATTATTTTCCCTAATTGCATATAACTAATTATATAAGCTGTTAAAAAATATAAATATGTCGAGTCAAGATGGTCGTGAATCAAAGAGAATGTTAGGGGTCTTCTGTGGCCCCCCATGCGTCGGTAAGTCTACCTTAGGTAAAATCCTCGCAGATAGAGTCTCGGATGAGGGAATCACCACACACTATATAGATGAATTCAAGTTCATTTGGGAATGGATAATAACTCAAGACGCTACTGATCATACATTATTAAAATGGGGAGAACCAAATCCTGATAATGGTCGCACCCCATTGTCAATCACAAACAGAGGATATTTCCAAGCATTTAATTTCGCTACCGAAAAAGTTGTAAATGAACTCGAAGAGTCAGGGGCTCAGTTGGGGATTGCTGAAGGAGCTAGAGCGATCGGCGGCTACCCATATGCTCTCTATTTTGGGGGTCTAATTAGATCTCTCCCAAAAAAGACCAAGCTTGCTAGTATTGAAATTTCACTTCCGCCCGATCCAAATGTCCTATTAGTACGAGCGGAGAAAAGGTTAATAGATCAACCAAATGCCGCACCGGTAGAAGTTGTAAGAGAATACCTAGCATCAGCTCCGCTACATCCATCAGCATTCAAAGACGCCATGAAATTCCCTGACATGATTGTCATCAATGAGGTGGTCAATAATAATCATGGAAAAGAGGATGCAGTTGTTGCTATGGAAGGTGTTATTGGTCAGGTAATTAGTTACTTTAGGTGATAAATATTCAACTGCTATACTTAAGCAGTATGCCCACAATCGTCATCACTGGTGGTCACCACAACTCGGCACTCGTGGTAGCCCAAGCACTGCAAGCAAAAGGCTGGAAAGTAGTCTGGATCGGCCATCGCTTTAGTGCTCGCGGCGATCTCCACGACTCTGCCGAGTATCGCGAAGTGACAGCCTCCCAAATTACCTTTTTTGACCTCAAAGCGGCCAAGCTGGTCCCCAGTCTCCGCGAGCTCATCAGATTCCCGACAGGCATACTCCAGGCGATCAGGATTATGCGCCAGGTCAAACCTCGGGGGATCCTCAGTTTTGGTGGGTACCTCGGTGGGACAGTTGCGATCGCTGGCAAAATTTTGGGGCTACCCATCTTTTTGCACGAGCAAACGATCACTGCCGGTCGTGCCAATATTCTGATCGGCCGCTTAGCCAACAAGATCTATTTGACCTGGCCAGACTCGCGCAAACACTTTGTGGGGAGAGACACTATGGTCGTTGGGCTCCCTCTGCGACCGGCTCTGCTTTCATCTACCCCCAAGCAGTTGTTTACGCGGCGCAAACCCACGCTCCTAGTCATGGGTGGCAAGCAGGGCGCTCACGTCCTCAACCAATTTATTTTCAACAACCTCCATGATCTCCTCACTGATTTCAACATTGTCCATCAGACAGGGACCACCTCGCTCACTCACGACTACGATCAGGCTTTATCACTCAAAGCGAGCTTAGCTAGCCTCGCCGATTGTTATCTCCCAGTAGGCTATATTGGCGAAAACGAGATCGGCACTTACCTGCGTAGCGCCACTATCTATTTCGGTCGCTCTGGGGCGCATATCTGTTACGAGCTCGCGGTCCTCGGGCTCAAATCTATCCTTGTCCCCCTCATGTCTACCCACGAGCAACACAAGAATGCTACCTTCCTGACCAAATCTCAGCTTGGTCTCCTCCTGCCCCAATCACAGCTCACTTATCCAAATTTTATCGAGTCTTACTCCAAACTTTCTGCGATAAAACCCATCCCTCAACCACTGCCACTTAGTGCCACGAGTACCATCGTCTCTACATTACTTTCCGAGCTAAAATAAATGTTAACCTCGCCAGAATTTCACCCCACTCGCTCCAAATACTTGGTTATCACTTCCGACTACATCATACCCATTTTGATCTTTATCTTTGGGATCAGTTTGATTTACGTTTTATTATTCTCTCGGTACTTTCGAGTTACAACTGTCTCGTGCTCACTTGACTTCGTGGCTTGCCAAGATCCATCTGTTCTCTCTGAGCTTGACAGGCTCAAAGGTAAATATATTTTCCGTCTCACCAAAGACAAATTATCTGCCAAACTTACCTCAGGTGATTTTACTATTTCTCAGGTAGAAATGGTCAAAAATCTCCCTTCTAGCCTGCAGATTTCTCTCCTCTCTGTCCAGCCGGTCAGTGCCATTTCGGTCAAAAATCACAGTACCTGGATAGTGCTCGATCAAAAGTATCGCGTGATAGCCGAGAGGAGCATTGATCCCAATGTCCCGACAGTCATAATCCTAGAACCTCTGACGCTCACCTTGGGCAAACCAATCCCAGATCCCAAACTCATCGCTACTCTCAATCTAGCCCTGCGCTTGGCGCAGGAGCTAGTCTCAGTCAAAACACTGACTCTGATCGACGACAACACCGTCGAGATTAGCCTGACTAGTGGCCAGACAGCACTCTTTAGTCCACGTCTAGACGAAACAACTCAGCTCAAAACCTTGCAGTCAATTCTTGCGGACGCTACAATACTCAAAGGAGTCAGAACTATCGATGTCCGCTTTAATCGTCCTGTGTTAAGATAAATTCTATGACCTACAACAAAGTATCTTACCTTAAAAGTGGAAATGTTTGCTGTGTAGGGGAGTGGAGCAACAAGTCATGAAAAAGATTTCTCAGATTTCGGTTGTAGATTTGGGTTCTTCTAAGATAACCTGTGTGATCGCAACTAGGGGTGAAGATGATTCTGCTTTGCGCGTCGTTGGCGTCGCCAGTGTTCCTAGTCGGGGTATTCGTAAAAGCCAAATTGTCGATATCGAAGACGCAATCGAGGCCGTAACTGAAGCCGTCGAATCTGCCGAGCGCATGGCAGGTCTCGGGGTCAAGGAGGTAATTGTTTCAGTTTCTGGGATCCATATCGAATCGCTCAACTCCAAGGGTTTAGTAGCAGTCCAAAATCCAGATGGCGAAATTACGCGGGAGGACGTCACTCGTGTAGTCGAAGCCGCCAAGGCAGTGCCCATGCCACCCCAACGCGAGATTCTCCACGTCATTCCTCGCTATTTTTTGGTCGACAACCAAGACGGGATCAAAGATCCAGTTGGGATGTCCGGCGTCCGTCTCGAAGCCGAGGCCCATCTCATCACCGGTTCTTCTGTCAACCTCAAAAACTTGAGCCGTGTCATGAGTGAGATCGGTGTCGATACCAAAGAAGTTGTGTTTGCTGGGCTCTCATCCGCCCTCGCCACCTTGACCGAAACCGAAAAAGAGCTTGGTACCGTCGTCGTCGATATCGGCGGTGGCACAACCAGTCTCTGCGTCTATCTCGATGGGTCACTGTCCTATTCGGGCGTCATCCCAGTTGGCGCCAAAAATATTACCAACGATATTGCCATCGGTTTGCGAGTATCTCTCGACTCCGCCGAGCTCATCAAGCGCAACCTCGCACCAGACGAACACGTCACCAAAGTGCTCGATCCCAAGAGCACCGGCATCAAAAAACAGCTAGACGAAATCGACCTCCACAAACTGGGTCTCAAAGACGCCCCCCGCAAAATTTCGCGCAAGGCAGTCGTAGAGGGGATTGTGCGTCCCCGTCTCAACGAAATTTTTGAGCTAATCAAAGCCGAGCTAATCAAGGCCGGGATGGGTGGCAAAACACCCGCGGGGCTTGTGATTACAGGTGGAGGTGCCTTGACATATGGTATCTCAGAGGTAGCCCGCAAAATCCTCAACATGCAATCTAGGCTCGCTACTCCCACAGGCTTGACTGGCTTAGTCGACGAAATCAAAACTCCAGAATATGCGACTGTTGCCGGTCTCCTCCAAATGGGTCAGCAAGATAGTGCAAGTCCAGCTCCTCACTTCCACCTGCCCAAGTTTTCTGGCAAGTTTGTCCCTTCCTTCAACTTTAAAAAAGTGCTAGACTTTATCAAATCGTTCCTGCCATAGTGTATACTTGAATTATTCCTGCCCTGGATTTAACAAGCAAGCTCGGCTTTTTTTGCATTAGCAAAAGTAGCAGGGTACAAATCATGTTAGAATAGAAAATATATGGGTCTAGTAAAACCAGATTTAAATGCCGTCGCCAAAATCAAAGTTATCGGTATTGGTGGTGGTGGTAACAATGCCGTTGCCTCGATGGTTACAACCGGCAAGATCAAGGGAGTAGAGTTTGTCGCGATCAACACCGATTCCCAAGCACTGCTCAACAACCCAGCTACCCTCAAAATCCAAATTGGCGAAAACTTGACCAAAGGTTTAGGTAGTGGCGCCGATCCCGATGTAGGCCAGCAAGCCGCCGAGGAATCGCGTGAAAAAATAAAAGAACTTCTCATGGATACCGACATGGTCTTTATCACTGCTGGGATGGGTGGAGGTACCGGGACTGGTGGCGCCCCAATTGTAGCCGAGCTAGCCAAAGAAGCAGGTGCCCTAACTGTTGCTGTCGTGACCAAACCATTTGCTTTCGAGGGTATCCGCCGCATGAGTGTTGCCGAAGACGGCATCGAAGAGCTCAAAGCCAAAGTCGATACTTTGATCGTGATCCCCAACCAAAAACTCATGGACGTAGTCGACAAAAAAATGACCCTCCAAGAAGCCTTTCGGGTTGCCGACTCTGTCCTAGGTCAGGGTGTCCAGGGTATCTCAGACTTGATCACAGTTTCCGGTCTGATCAACGTGGATTTTGCCGATGTGCGCGCCATCATGACCGATGCCGGCACTGCTCTGATGGGTGTGGGTATGGGGACGGGGGAAAACCGGGCTCAGATGGCCGCCAGGACCGCGATCTCATCCCCACTCCTCGAGGTCAAGATCGATGGCGCCCGCGGTATTCTCTTCAATATTACCGGTGGCCCGAGTTTGACCATGAACGAAGTCTCCGAGGCCGCCGAGATGATCTCTACTCACGCTGACCCCGACGCCAATATTATATTTGGAGCAACCATCGACGAGGCTATGGGTGACCAGATCAAGATCTCGGTTATTGCCACCGGCTTCGACAACACCCGCGGCGGCTTTAGCAACCTCCAGGGTATTGGCCAGAACGCGACTATCAAGTACGATCCCTCAGATGACGATGATACCTCGATCGACGACGATGACTCGACCAAACCACCCAAACCTCCCACCACCGATTCCTCCGACCCCTTTGATATCCCTGCATTTTTAAGACAAAATTAGACTTTCTGTAATTTGTGCGAAAATATAGTTATGTATCGTGATCTACCCTCACGTCACACCATTAGGTTGTCTGGTTACAATTATTCCTCTCCCAATTGGTATTACATCACAATTTGCACCCACGAACGGCTGTGTATATTTGGCAATCTTGTAGGGGCGAGACGTGGCTCGCCCATTATGCAATTAAATCAATACGGACATATCGCACAAGATCTCTGGGAATCAATATCACAACATCATATGGTTAAGTTGGATATATTTCAAATTATGCCAAATCACGTGCATGGGATTATTGTTATAAACCATACGGGCGAGCCACGTCTCGCCCCTACATTAGGTAAACTAATAGGGTATTTTAAATCAGAATGTACTAAGCAGATGAGAAAACTCACCGGTGATCAAGATTTTATTCTGTGGCAACGTAACTATTACGAGCACATCATTCGGGATGAAGAGGAATTAGAACACGTTCGACAATATATCGCCGACAATCCAAGGAACTGGAAACAAGACGAACTATTTAGCTGAACTATTGTATCTTCTTCACACTATACTCAATCGTCCGGTCGGGCATCACGACCAGT
>CAZBML010000024.1:10935-11348 GCA_964493295.1 uncultured Pseudomonadales bacterium
GTTTTTCTCTCAATCATATACTAAAAAAAATAGGTTTAAGTAATCCAGAAATACAACTAGATAGTGAGACATTATATAAACCGGACAATGCTCGTTGGTAATTAGAAATTCAGATTATTGTATCTTCTTCACACTATACTCAATCGTCCGGTCGGGCATCACGACCAGTGCTTTATCCCCAACTTTTTTACCCAGTAGTGCGAGTCCGATAGGGGACTCCAATGAGATCATAGCTTTTTTCGGATCTGACTCTTGGGTGCCTACCAGGGTGTAGACATATTCCTTGCCATTCAGTTCGACCGTTACTCGATTCCCAAACCCCACTTTACCGGTGTTTTCAGGTGTTTTGATCACGGCGTATTTCAAGTTAAACTCTAAACGCCTCAGTTCCCTATCCACATTCCCTAGCTCAA
>CAZBML010000025.1:0-10847 GCA_964493295.1 uncultured Pseudomonadales bacterium
TAAGATAATTGTAGCACTAATGTAAAGTCAGGCGTAGAGACCAGCTAATTTTTGCGCGACTTTTTTGGCATCATACAATCTCTCGGCCCGGGCACGGCCGGCACGGGAGAGGGTGAGCACGTTGCATTTGTAGGAGAGCGCGCCGTCTATGGACTCTATCATGGACGCGATATCCCCTTCTTTAACCAAGATTTCGTGTTCACCTATAACCTCCCTGATTGCCCCTGTATCTGTCGCGACGATTGGGATGCCACAGGCCATAGCTTCGACGAGACACATGCCGTATTGCTCCTCCCAGGTTTTGGTCGTGTGAGAGGGGAGGAAAAAGAGATCGGCGGACGGGTAGATTTTGTGGATGTTGTCGTAGGGGACCGATTTGACTGTAATATTCTTGCCCACTGGTACCCTACTCCCCTGCCCGACGACGAGGAAGTCATATTGTGGGAGCGCGCGAGCCACGGCTTCGATATCCTCCATGCCCTTTTCTTTTTCGAGGCGAGCGACGGTCAAGATCAAGGGACGGTGACCCTTCCGGGAGACTCCCGGCAGGTGCGAAGGTGGATGGAAACGAGTTAGATCCACGCCGTAGGGGATGACCACAATCTTGGCTGAATCGACTCCCTCGACTAGGAGCGCCTGTTTGGCGCGATCCGTAGGGGTATGGAAAATATCGACGTAGCGGTAGGCCTCGCTTTTCCAGTTTCGCAGACGGGCGAATTTTTCGTTGTTGTGAGGGATGGTCTCCCAGCAGGTACAAATTAGTTTATCGATCTTACCTGCTTTGCGGAGTTGCACCGCTTGGTGTGTGTAGGGAGTGTAGGTCTCGGCTGTGTGGAGAATAAGGGATTCTTTGGTGCTCTCATGTTCTAGAACATGAGAGCACTGTGCGAGATATTTCTCCAAACCGATTAGCCACTGTTCACCGCCGACTAGGCGATTGAGTATTTGACGACGGAAGGCGAAGTTGGGCAAATCAGTGGGTGACCAAAGTGGTATGCCTTCTATCTGAAGATCTGTGAGCGGATGGCCGGATGTGATGACTTTGATATTGAGCGAACTTGCGATTGGGGCGTAGTGTTGCAGTTCGAATGAGTTTGCGTGTGAGGCACGAATGAGGAAGATCATAATTCTCTACTTTGTACTAACTGACTGATACTTTCTCTAATTTTAAATAAGTACTCATCTATAAAGAATATGGGTTGAATAATAACGTTTACTAAAAATCCGTGATGTTTCATAAAGTAATATCTTCTAGAGTCATACCATGCTTGATGTAGAATATGGTATTTATTTTTACTACTTGCGCCTCCAATATGAGAAATCTTTGAATGTGGACAAAATATAATTTTATGCTTTGAAAAACCTGCCCTACGACACAGATCAACATCTTCTAAGTACATAAAATATTTTGTATCAAATCCACCTAATTCATTAAACACCTTCCTCTTTATTAGTAGGTATGCGCCTCCTACTGCATCGACTAATACGTCACGTTTACTCTTATAGATATTTTTATCATTGTAGTAGAACCTATCATGTCCAAGGTCAATTCCCATCAGTTTACCCAAATTCGAAAATTCGAGTAATCCGATAGCTAAAGTCGGGTATCTGACTACAGTTTTGTGAAATATATTTCTTTTTTTCTCAGATAAACCTCCGACTATGTCTGCAGAATTCTGTATCGCATGTTCATACAATATCCTTAACGAGTTTTTTTGCAGTGTTGTATCAGGATTTAGAAAGAGTAAATATTCACTTTTCGCATAACTCGCACCAATATTTGAACTTTTTGCAAAACCAAGATTTGTATTGGTATCCTTAAAGTATATTGGGATCTTAGACCTATTAGTTTTTTGTATAACGACCTCTTTAGTTAATATTTTTTCATTTGAGTTGTTCTCAATGATAATGACTTTGTCAATTAATCCTAAATTAGAATCATCTTGCAGGGATTTTAGCAACGATCCAATAGAATTTGCTGAGTTATAGGTAGTAGATATAACAGTAATTGGATAGGAAGACATATTATGGTATTGATATTCTATATTAATTATGATTTAGTTTACTTATGTTCTATGTAACAAAACTGCTTGTTGGATTATTTTCATTGTTTGTAATCTGTACTGCACTTAATAAAGACCTCAATGTATTAGCAACAGTGTTTAAAGAAGATTTTAACACTTCAACTATTAATCAAACGCAATGGACCTTATTGAATGAGACAAACGCTAACTTATTGTCAGGAAGTTCACTACTTATACCTGCCATAGATGCTACAAGAGCTGCTTTTTTGCAAAATTCCCTGCCGTTTACTACACAACATGGAATTTCATATGAAGTTAGATTTCGATTTTCACGATTGGCTTTTGGATCAGGAATAGCATTCAACGATACAACCTTCCCCTTACGTCAAATGAGTATACATCCGGGACAAAATGAGTGGACTATATTTGTTTGGCCTACTAATCCAACGACGTTTAAAGTATTTTCTGTTGCTTGTCCGATTATAGGCACGTGTTTACCGACGGATAACCCTGTTTATATAGTTTCAGGGATAGATGCTACGGACTGGCATACATTATATGTAAACTACGAATCTGGTCACTACACAATTAAGTTAGACGAACAGGAGAGTAAGGTGATGATGTCTACTGACCGTCCACCGCGTTATATATGGGCCGGAAATCCCATGACGACTATGGGTGTATCATTTTCTGCTCTAGAAATCGACTACATTTATGTCAATGAGTTATCTCAAATATCTATTTTCCCCTACGTATCGCAGAAGGATACGCGGTGGGCGAGCGAGGAATATGATAGTGCAAAGGATTGGGCTGGCCTGGAGAAGAGCGGAATAGATCGGTGGGGATGTGCACTGACATCTGCCGTGATGATATTGCAGAACTACGGAGTAAAAGCCGAGGATGGTACAGAGATAGACCCAGTCAAGCTAAATACCTGGCTAATAAACCAGGATGACGGGTATATCGGCCCAGGACTGATCAACTGGATTGCGGTGGCGCGATATGCCAAAGACCGCGTGCCGGGAGAGAAGGATTCGCTTGAGTATGTCCGCAGTTACCTACCTAGTGCTCCGATCCTCCCTGCAATCCTCGGCCTACCTGGCCATTTTGTTGTGGCACACGACGAGGATGCGACAAGCTGGAACATTCACGACCCTGCCAGTGAGACGAACAAGTCACTGCCAAAGACATCGACAGTAAAAAGCATCAACCGCTTGGTTCCATCGAGCACTGACTTGTCGTATATATTGCTGGTCAAGGAGTCGAACATCGGCGTGACCCTGACACAGGGAGAGAGTACCCCCGTTGCTTTGGCCTGGGGTGAGGAGTACCTGGATGACGATGTCGAGGGAGGTAATAAAGGGACGATCACGAGCGCTTATCTTCCTAAACCAAATAGCGGAAAGTACCGGATTAGTTTGAATAATACTGATACGAGTGAACGTACGATAGAGATTTATCTATACGACCAAGATGGGGATGTAAAGAAACAAACAATAACCATCGGAACTGGCCAGCAAGTATATGAAATCAATTTTGATAAAGTCGAGGTCAGTAATAGCGTGATAGCTGTGGCAGATACCGAAGCGCCGAAACTAAGCGCTAAAACTAGCTTTAGTGGGTGGTACAACAGTCCCCAAACTGCTTACTTTACCTATACAGACGCCAACCTGCGCGATGATTATAGTGACCCGACCTGCGTCATTACGACAGAAGGTAAAAACCAAAGGTGTATGATCTATCCGAATATTTGCGACCAGGCAGGTAACTGCAATACCCAAACCCAAATCTCAAATCCGGCAAATATCGATATAACTCCGCCAAGCCCACCTAGACTACTGTGGATCAATGAGTACTGGCAGAGGATATGGCTCGTATGGAACCCAGCCCGTGACCACGACCGCTATATCGTATATACAGGGACGAGTACCAGTGAACTAAAGATGATGGGTGAGACACGAGAAAATTATTACATTAGTCCACTACTAAAACCGGGCAAGTACTACATGGCAATCTCGGCAGTAGATAAAGCAGGCAATGAAAGCCCAAAGACTAAACCAATAATGGTCAAAATCCCAAAAAGATAGAAAGTGAACCAACTAACGGGACAGCAAAAATGAGAGAGTAGCACGAGTCATGGAGTCGAGTGTAACTACAGCTGAAAGTCTCGCAAAATAGCGCCTAGCTTGGGCGAGCTGACCATGGACAAAGAGGTCTTTAATATTTTTGAGAGTGTCTAGTGTTTTGGTTTTAATAACTTTCAAACGATCCTTTTCTGTGAGTCCAAAAGTTACAAGGTACGGAACCTTGTAATATTTGGTGATGAGAGCAAAAATCTCGGTGATAAAGCGGCCGTCGCGGATAGCGGATGAGGTGTTGCTACCCTCGTGGGTACGGAAACTACAAAGTGGTTTATGCACATAGACGAGATCGCCAAACTCTAGCAGACGAATCCAGTACTCAAAATCGGCAAACTGGGAAAAAGTGGGGTCATACTCCCCTGCCTTTTTGACCAGTTTGGTAGGGTAGAGCACGGCTGTCGGCTCGCCAATTTTGTTTTCTCTGAGGGTAGTTAAGATCCAGTGGGCGTGATCTTTGCCGTTTACAATCGTATCTTTGTTTGCAAAGCCTAGCTTGTTGACCACCTCCCCTCGCCAATCAATAAATTTGCGCTGGCAAGTGATGAGAGCGGCGGTGGGATGCGACTGGGCAGAGGCGACCAACTCGGCGACACAACTGGGCTCGAGGAGATCATCGGACGCGAGAAATTTGAGGTACTCGCCGTTGGCTCTCCCCACTATATAGTTCCAGCCGCCTAGCATGCCATGGTTATCCCCCGTACGAATGATTCGTAACCGTGGATCGCGATATTGGGCCAGAAGTGCGGGAGTCCCATCGGTGCTTGCGTCGTCGTGGACGATGATCTCGATATTCTCATAGGTCTGGGCGAGGGCAGAATCGATGGCTGACCCCAGATAATCGGCGCGGTTGTAGGTTGGAATCAAAATGGAGACGAGAGGATTAGATTTATGTTTCATGATTTAAGATTGAGGATGTTCATATTGCTTGACGAAGGCGTCGGCACGGTCATAATCGTCGGGGATACCGATGTCGAGACAGTGGGAACCAGAGAGCTCGACCGCGTAGCTAGGATAGTCCTGAGCAAAGAGATGCATGGCCTGACCAAAGAGCGGCTTGTCCCCAAGACGCCCCTCGTAGTCCCGCAGTAGACGGGCAGTACGAACGGTGAGCTTGCCCATGGCCCAGGTCCAGCGCGACTTTGGTTTTGCTACTTTAACCTCAATTGAGGTAATCCGGTTTTGCTTGTCGATTACCACACTATCGAACTTTTCTGGTGTGCCAGTATCAAATAGACCGAGGACTAGCTCTCCTTGGTATTGATCTAGCTGAGTAAATCCGTCCTTGGGGTACCAAATGGTGTCTGGGAGACCGAAGTAGAGCTCGTCGTCCGGGTGGAGGAACTGTTCGGGTAGGACAATCCCATCTAGCAATCCTTTGCGCTCGCGAACCAAAAAAACAAGATTGTCTTTGTAGATTGACTTGGTAGATAAGTAGCGGATTAAATCGGTTTTGTCCTCGGCAGTGTTGATAAATATTTTATCGATACCAGCGAGCACCATCCGCTCGATCAAGTATTCGATCACGGCTTTGTGAGCGACTGGCGCCAACTCTTTGGAAAATCCGAGTGGTTGCAGTCGCGTACCTAGACCACCTGCGGGGATTGAGCCGTATTTCATACTCTTGATTTTACCCCACTTCGCGAAATATTTGATTGCTTCGCTCTGGGCAAGCCAATGGTCAAGACTTTTTCTGTTGCATACAACAAGAACGGAGTTGTGAGGGCGACAGCGATAAGACTAGCGTAGACGGGAGCAAAAAGACCATACCGGCCAAATAATAGCAGTGCCATGACAATCTCGAGCGTCGTGGTGATGAAAGCGAAAAAGGAAGTGATCTCGGGCCGACCGCGTGAATCTAAAATCACACTCGCAAGTGGTGTCAGGACCAAAATAGAAAAGTACCAGATGAGTACTTGCATGACTGAGTAGACTTTGGAGGAAAGGTCTGGTGCATGTAGCCACCATTCTAAAAAGCCTAAACCCCAAACTCTAAATACTAAAATGCCGAGTAAAGCGGTCAAGAATAGACCAAACTGTAGGCGATAATAAAGCGGACGCAGAGATAGACCACTCGAGCGGGCGGAAGCTGGGTAGAGGGCTGAGCCGAGCTGAGAGATGCCACCCGATAGTTTTTGGACTAATCCAGCAGAGATTAAATACGCCGAGAGACTGAGTGGACTAACACTAGATAAGAGATATTTGGCATATTGAGCCTGGACTTGCCCCACTACTTTGCCTAACTGATTCTTGATCCCAAAGTTGAGGAGCGATTTGGCGAGGACAAGTGATGGCCTGCCCTCCCGCGGGTGAGGGAAAAACTTGAGCGAAAAGTAGGCGAGTATGAATAAACTAAGGAGATAACACCCAACCTGCCCAGCGAGAATGAGAGAAATGTCATAGCCCCTGCTCGCTAGATGGGCGGCGAGGAGAGTATTGCCCGTCCCTACCACAAAAGTCTTGACGTGAAAGTAGCCAAAGTGTCCCTGTGCTTGGGGGAGCGTAGAGTAGTGAGATGTGAGACTGGTCATGAGTGCCAAGACAAAAGTCATGAGCCAAATGAGGGGTAAATGGTTGAAGCGAGAGACAATAAAGGTAGCCAAGATAGCGCTCAAGAGACCGGCTGTGAGAAAGAGAACGCTCGAGGTGGCCCAAATAGACTGGCGCTCTAAGTATGATTTTTGCTCCCTAGCCAAGGCACGGACTACGGCCTGGGGGAGGCCAAGATCAAAGGAAGAAGTGAGGGCCAAGGTCGCAATAATGAGTCCATACTGAGCAAACTGAGTGAGACCGAGTGCATGGATGAGGAGCGGGGTACTAACCAAGCTAGCGATTATCAGGTAGAGATAACCGGCAAGATTCCAGGTAGTTCCCCTGACCAATTGGTGATACATGAGATTATTTTAGCTTAAATACGACTTTATTTCGGTGTAGATATGTTTGTTGGCGCAGGCGAGGTGGCCGTGGACTGGCTGGTCGTAGCGGTCGATCTCGCCAGTTAGGGAGGTAAAGACACCACCAGCGCCTTCGACAATAATCTTGGCGGCGGCTGAGTCGTGGGCTGACAATCCAGGGAAAACGACGGCCGATAGCTCGCCAGCGGCAACGAGGGCGTCCATATACGCAACCGATACGAGATTGATGATCTTGCCCCCGTGCGAGGTCAATTGAGATAGGAGCGGAGTAAAGATATCCATATTGCCCTGCCAAAATACTACTCCGATCGTCGTATCTTTGATCGACTCAGCCTTGGAGGGAGCGATAGGGTGACCATTCATCGTCGTCCCTTGCCCTTTTGCCGCCAGGTAAAGGCGTGCCATAAAGGGATCGTGAATGATACCTAAGACTGGCTCGCCACCTACACAGAGAGCGAGGGTAAATGTCGAGACTGGAATGCCGTGCATAAAAGGAAAGGTGCCATCGATCGGGTCGCAAACCCAGACAAATTCGCGAGAACGAGAGAGATCGCTCCCCTCCTCTGCCAGGATGCTGTGTGTGGGAAACTCGCGATGGATAGTGTCTATGACTAGCTGATTGATTTGTTTATCGACTAGGGTAACTGGAGTGTGATCTGCTTTCCATTCACGCTTTTGGCCCAGGACCAAGCTGTCTTTGATGATTGCGCCGGCAGTTTGACTTAAATTGGTGGCAATTGTGATGGCATGGGAGAGCTCAGTTGGAGTCAACTGCATTGATTGCACCTTTGACACTACCCATAGTCAGCTCGGCTTCGGCTGTATTTATGACAACAAAATCACTAATCGGCCAGTATCTAAAAAATGCTCGACCGACAATGCCGGTTGAGGTGACTAGGCCCCACTCTCTAGAGTCAGAGGAGTGGTTGCGATTGTCACCCATGACCAAGTACTGGCCAGGCGGCACCTCGACCTCCAATCCTTCGCGCATGAATCGACCGGCCACTACAGCACCAGGATTGTTGATATAGTTTTCCTCGAGTTTTTGACCATTGAGGTAGACATGACCACCAGAGACTTTGACCATATCCCCTGGTACTCCAATAATACGCTTGATAAAGTCGACCCGCTCATCTTGGGGGGAGTGAAAAACGACGACATCACCCCGGTTGGGCTCGTGGATACGATAAGAGATTTTGTCAGTCAAGATATACTCGGCGTTGTGAAAGTTGGGCTCCATGGACTGACCATCTACCTGATGGGGTTGGAAAAGGAAAATGTAGACCACGGCAAAAATCGCGAGACTGACCACGATTGTTTCGAGGAAATCGAGGAAAAATAGCCACAAGTTGCGTAAAATATACATGAGTTTAGCTTACATGGCATGGTAAAATAGTGCAAGTGGCTTGGATCTGTAGCTCAGTTGGTTAGAGCGTTCGATTCACATTCGAAAGGTCAGAGGTTCGAATCCTCTCAGATCCACAACTAGTTAGCGAGTGAGAGGATTTTGGCCAGGGCGGATTCGGTTTCTTCGGGACTGCCTTTGAGCTTGATTAAGATTTTTGTTTCGCGTTTAGAGCGAGTAAGTTTGACACTAGATAACTTGCCTTGCGCCTGAGTTAACTTTTTTTGGAGGGCTGTAGTTTCGTCGCTCAAGATAAAGGAGGGGCGACCACCATCTTGCTTGGAGGTTTGGTTGAAGTCTTTTTTGAGGCGACGGGCGATTTCTTCGGCGCGGCGGACTGAAGCTCCCTCTTTGAGTACTATCTTGTAGGCCTCGATCATGAGGCGAACATCGTCGATCGATGACAAGGCCCGAGCATGTCCCTCGGTGATCAAGCCGCCAATGAGCCCATCTTTGAGGGCATCGGGGAGATCGAGGAGCTTGAGAGTATTGCTGACATAGGCGGGAGACTTGGAAACTTTTTTGGCGATGTCGGCGTTTGCGAGATTGAACTCGTGCATGAGGCGAATAAAGGCTTTGCCCCGCTCGATCGGGTTTAAGTCCGTGCGCTGGACGTTTTCGACAATTGCCATCTCGAGCATCCCCTTGGGCGTCGTCTCTTTGATCACCACTGGGACTTTTTTGAGACCAATGATTTTGCTGGCTCTCCACCGGCGCTCGCCTGCGATAATCTGGTAGCCAGCGGGAGTATGGGCGATGACCAAGGGCTCCAAGATACCGTGCTCTTTGATGGACTCAACCAAGTCTGTGACGGAGCCAGCTAGGATGGTGCCGCGAGGCTGGAGCGGATTTGGCTGAACCATGTCGATATCTAGCTCATGGATGTTTGATTGATCACTCATAGATTAAAGATAGCACGTGAAACGAAGCGTGAAAAGAGAACAAAGTGGGTCGGAAGCAGACAGAAATTTATTTGACGGCGACGAAAGATTTGCCGAGCTTGGTGAAGAACTTGACGACTCCGTCTTTCATGGCAAAAAGAGTGTAGTCACGACCGGTACCTACCCCGACGCCGGCTCTCGTGCGAGTCCCAACCTGACGGATGATGATCTGACCTACTTTGACTGTTTGACCACCAAACTTTTTGACACCACGGCGTTTACCTGGTCTTGGACTAGCTTGACGTGTGGCACCACCGGCTTTGACGTGAGACATATGATTCTAAAATCCTAAATTATAAATTCTAAATCCAAAAATATAGAATTTAAGCTTTCTCCAATATAGTTATATTTCGAATGACAGTACCACCAGGTTTGCTGTATGGGATTGCCGAGATGTAATTGTAGCCGAGACTAGAGAGAGTGTCAATGGAAATAGTCGGAATTACTCGGTTGTAGACATTGAAACTGGGAATAGACATGACAACCCGGCCTCCTGTGGGCAAAGCTACGGAAAAAGATTTGAAGGCACCCCGATAGAGCTTGTCTAGCCCTTTGGCGATGTTTTTGATTTTGTCGAGACTAGAGGGGTTACGCTCATCGAGCAGTGGCCCCATATAGGGCTCGGTGGCAATACAATCTACCTTCTCCACTTTTTCGTTAAAATGCGTAGCGTCGAGCTCGTAGAGATGATAGGAGAGAGATTTGAGGAGAGAGTTGGGAGCAGATTTTAGCCATTCCAGATTAGATTTTGAGCCAGTTATTGCATCTGGGTTGGTATCGCTACCGATCACGTCGTACCCGAGCATCATGGCCTCGGAGAGGACAGTGCCGGTACCGCAAAATGGATCGGCCAGGGTGAGGCCTGGCTTACCCTTCGTGGCTAGGTTGGCCATGATCCTCGCTACTTTGGGTGGGAGCATGCCACGTTTGATATCGCGGTATGGCTTGTTGCGATCGCGGCTCACCCAGTCCTCAGCGTCGTAGATCCAGACAGTTTTGGCGATCATTACGTCATCACCTGAGGGAATCAAATTGAGCTCTAGCACGTGCTGATGGGAGAGCATGAGGAGCTCGTGGGGACCAGTCTCCATAGAGACGAAGCGGATCGAGCGCTCGACCTTGTCTTTGAGCTCATGAAAAACTGCCCTACCCAGATCGAGACTGGCGTAATCGGTCAAAGCGATGTTTTTTGGAGAATCACTAGAGATGAGCTCAACTAGTGTAGAGATGAGTTGTTTGGGACTGACAACTTGCAGACGCTCGGCGACTTTTGTCGTGCCGCCGAGACGAGAGAGGGAGTTTAAGTCTAGCTCGGCGTCATAACTGGCGATATCTTTTGTGACCAAGGTAAACTCGCCTGGATACAAGTTGCGTAGCTCGAGGAGTGAGAGATCAGGCGTATTACCTAGAAAAAAATAGTGCAT
>CAZBML010000026.1:0-10581 GCA_964493295.1 uncultured Pseudomonadales bacterium
AATATCTTAAAAATACCTGGGTTTTAATATGAATAAAAAATTTCTCCTCACCGCCACTTCAATCACCATTTTTATCCTCATACTTGTGCTCCTTCTTTCACCCAAAAAAAACTCTACCCCTGCCCCTAAGGAAGCCGTAGGCGGAGTGACGAGTAATATTGTCCCAATCAACTTGTCCAAAGAAAAACGCGATGCCACCATGGTATATACTGCTTCCATTGAACACAAACTTCCCCTGGTCGACGAAAACTTCCCCACCTCTGTCGGTATCAACACTTCAATTCGTATCTCAAGAGCAGATTTCGATCCTGCCGAAATCGTTCATCTCGATATTAACGGACTCTCATATATGAGCAAGGACGAGCTGGACGAGAAGAACAACCCCAATCTCACTGCCTTTAAAGAGAGCTATTTAAGGGCGATAGACCTTCTCGAAGGACAAAACATCGATCCAAAAAAGCTAATCTTTGTCTTTGGAGACAAGCAATATATGCAAACTACGGCACTCTACTGGATCGACCAGCTAGGCTTATCTAAATAACTAATATGCTAAAATCTCTATATCTATGAAAAAGATTCTTTATTCACTCATTTTTAGTTTGAGCATCTGTCTCGTATTTTTCTCGATGCTTATATTCCCACATAAAGCTATGGCAGAAGATGGTGGTGCCATCCCAGGAATAATTGGAGCGTTTAGTGATATGGCAACTGGTCATTATGTTGGAGCTGGAACAACCCCAAAAGATTCTTATTTAAAAGACTGCATTACTGACGTGCCCAATCTATATAGATATTATAAAAATTGTCAGAGAGATAAAAACGGAGTTTCTTATAGTCCCGGAGTCCTTGGTGCCCAGGCCAACTTTGTAGCACTACTTTTTGATAATCAAATTTCTAGTCAAGAATATGTCGCTGATGTTCTAGACAACATTGGTATACCTACTGTCTCTCGTGCCTATGCCCAGGGAACCGGATATAATGCTATGAAGCCATTCTTAGAATTCTGGAAAGTCTTTCGCAACCTTGCATACTCTCTCTATATCATCATGTTTGTAGTGGTCGGTATCATGATTATGTTGCGCACCAAAGTAAATGCCCAGACAATCATCACTATCCAGACAGCCCTCCCCAATCTCTTAATCACCCTACTCCTCATTACTTTTTCCTATGCTATCGTTGGCTTCATGATCGATCTCATGTACTTCCTAATTTATTTTATTGTTTACCTCATCGCCTCGGCAGATATCATAGACGCCCCCACTGCCATCACTCGCCTTATGTCACACTCTGCTTGGTCTGTGGTCTTCGAAGGTCGCAATAGTATTGTTTCCGGAATTACCCATTCGATTCAGGGTATTTTAGGTAGTTTGGGCACTGGAGGATTGGGCGTAGTGGGCGACACCATCAATGTTATTGACGACGTTAGTGTGTTTGGGATGGTCTCGCCGTTTTACCTCATGGTCGCTGTGGCTTTTATCATCGCCATGCTTAAACTGATGTTGGCGCTCGTCAAGTCATATATTATGCTGATAGTTCAAACCATTACAGCACCAGTCCAAATCCTCATGAACGCTATGCCTGGCTCCAAAGCCTTCTCCGAATGGC
Source organism: uncultured Pseudomonadales bacterium (assembly GCA_964493295.1). Classification (GTDB taxonomy): domain Bacteria; phylum Patescibacteriota; class Microgenomatia; order UBA1400; family UBA12108; genus CAJAUT01. The sequence goes on from CAZBML010000026.1 coordinate 1,606, forward strand.
TCAAAAAAACTGCCAGTTATCTGATCCCATTCCCAGTCGCAGGAGCGATGTTTATCTTTGCTGGCATCCTGGTGGGAGACCCTACCCAAGCTACATTACTTAACGAACATGGTGGAGACGCCAACCCGTTTGGGGTAAACCAATCGGCCGACATCTACAAAAATGCGGACAAAATGTGGCTCCCACCCTTTACTCTCACCGATACGTTTGCAGGTTCTACTATCAACGACGCCGATCCAGGTGCAGCCAACGTTCTCACACTTATTGGTTTTGTTATCTTTCTCATGACTCCAGCCGCCGTCAAGATGTCTCAAGACTGGCTCCAGGTCAAAGAATCTCCATACACTGCCGAGGCCTTAGGCAACGCCATGATGGGCGCCAAAGCTGGTGCCATTCTCCCCAACTGGGGCTGGAAGAGCTACCAAGAAGAGTTGGCTCAAAAGAGATCTTCCAAGGCGCTGGGCGATGTTATTGGACGACCAAAAGAACTACACGACGAACCACCACAACGAGCTTAGGAATAATCACATCTACTCACCCTTTAGTGTCCACCCACCACTTCTTTTTGGAATTCTTTGCCCACTTCTTTACCATATTCGACGAATTCATTCAATATACTCCAGAATGCCCACTGGGGGTTATCGAATAGAGGGTGTTGTCTAAGTAGAATAACCCCCTTCGACCCCCACTTTTTTACAAATTTAGCTAATTTAGATTTGTCTACATCCCAACCACGATTTTTATAGAATTGGTTAATTGTCTGAGAAAGACCAAAGGTATTTTCCACGATATGGTGACCAACTTCTTTATTTGCCAACCATCTATTTCCCACATATAACTTCATTTCGAGCTCAATGTCTTTCGCTGATAGACCTGGTATCTCGCGTGTCTTCCACATATGATTACCTCGCTCCATCTTTTTCTTTGTCACTTTAAACCCATCAGCTCCTATCACGTTCCAACTATCACCTCTTTCATCCTTAATTTTGTAAGTTGCTGGATTAATTCCCATTATCTTCTCTGGCGGGTGAACACCTTTTCTTACTAAGTCTGGATGTTGTTGCTTCCACAACTCCAAGTCTGTCATGGCAATCTCGTATCCTACAATCTGGTTTGTCCTCAGTCGAACACGCGTCCTCATATATTCTTCAAACCACGCCATTAGTTGATCTGGAGGCATATAACTCTTCATCGTGTTATACAACTCATTAATTTTCTCTAGGGTAGGACTACCACTTAGTACGTCCGTCATGAGTTTAGCTGCTGCCTGTTTCGCTTCCGAATAGTTTTTGTAGTCGATTGGATCGGTTCCCTTCTTGAGTTGTGCATGATCTATAATCGAGGAGAATTCAAAGTTTTTCAGGTATGTTTCCAGATTTACTGGACCATCATATTTTTCACCAGTAGTAAGTAGTGATTGTTTGTCCATAATTTCGCGAAGCACTGCATCAGGAATATTTACTTTTTCTAATTTAAGTCTTTGACTTACCAGATCGCTTGCCAACTTATCCATTTCTATTAGCTGTACTGCCCATGCCTCTTGGTCTATATTCAAATTTTCCCCTCTCAAATATTTTTTCTTCAGTCCTTGTACCTCGGTAAGACTTAAGACTCCTTTTCTCCCCAATATTTCCTGATTAGTTTTAAACCAATCCCAAATTAACTCCTCTCTCTTTATTAAATCAGCCGGAGAATCCCCAGTGGGTAAGTTGCCCATAAGTCTCATCTCCCCTACGGTCCTCATCGCCACGACAGGGTTATATTTATCACTAATAAAGGCCCTCTTCTGTATCGCATCGGCCAATGCTCCCGCATATTCATCACCCTTTTTAAAGTTCTTCTCTATTCCCCTATCAAAGAGCATTCTTCGCAGATTCGCTGTTACAACATCTGCAATCTTATATGTCGAAAATGGCTGTAGTAATACACCTGCCTTAGCCAGCTCTATATATCCCATGTCAAACTTGCCGTAATCTAATCCATAATCACGGAAGGCTTGACCAATATTAGCCAGGCGTTTATTCGCTTGTGTTAGTTGATCAGCAGGGAAGTCGCGAACAAATGGCTCCCAGTCGCCGGAGAAACTCCAAAGCGTTTTGGCATAGTGAGTCATCCACATTGACTGGTCGAGGAAATCTTCTATCGACATCTTCTTGTCCACATTTTCTGGATTATCTGAGTCAAAAAAACCCTTGTCCATGTCAAAGTAAGTTACATCTATTTCTGTAATTGGAGCCCTCCCATCAACAAACTGTACACTGTATTTGGGACTCTGTCCTTCGCTTATTCTCAACCCTGGAACCAGGGTAGCTCCTGGACCCCAAATATGTTCGGCCAGTATCTGATGGATCATAGAGTCATTACCATTAGTAATCGCATTCAAAATTCTTTTTGCATTATCCTCGCGTTGGAGTAACTGGTGAAACGCAGCGACCGATATCACTTTCTTAGTACCATCTGCCCCCATCACCTGCATTGCCTCCCAGTTTGCGTATTGAGGGCTAAACTCGTGTTCCAATCTACTCTGAGTCATAATTTTAGGCATTACCTCAAAGAAAGATTTTTCGTCCACACTAGTTAATCCTGGCGCAAACAAAGCTTCTTGCCACTGGTCAAGTTTCTCGCCAGCATCAGGGTGTATTCGACTAATCTCCTCCTTAGCTTGGCGCATCATGATGGCAAAATCCCAGTCAGAAGACGCCTCCCTTAGTCCAACCCTCTCTACATAAGCCTTAAATTTGATCATGAACTTGCTATACTGTCTGCTTTCTTTCAAATCTTCTAGTACTATTTGCATATCACTGCGTTCACGCCCCATACGTCCAAGAGACGAGTTTTCCACGTCTTCCATCATGTCCCTAAATGTAGTTAGGTCTTTAGTGTTTAGGCTCTTCTCGGCCTTTTCCAACCACTCTCTTCGCTTACTCTTCAATCTCATCTCTTTTGTCGTCTTGGAATCTCTTAGATCAACTCCAATCGCTCCTAGCAACCTCTCAGTCTCCCTACCCTTCTCTTCCATATCACGAAGCCTTGCTTCTGATTGTTCTGGAGTTAATGAGCCTGGCACACGAGGATTACCTTCTACATGGTAGAGCGATTTTAGGGGTGATCTGGAGGTCTCATGTCTCTCATAAGTTTTTTGAATTTTTTTCGTCCCTACATACACTTCCTCCTCGAGCATTTCGACTGGTCTCTTCCCTGGCGGCACCCCTTTGTCAAAGTCATATTCGCTACGGAGGAATCGGCGGCGATCTCTGAGTGTTTTAACGACCGATTCTCGGATAAAGTCCGTGTTTAATCTGTCCTCGCCGTGTTTAGAGGTTAAGTCCTTCACCATCCGATCTTCAAGGAGTGATTGGTACTGGGCCTCGACGCGTCCCAACATGTCACGTAGTTGTTCAATGTTTTCATTGCCCGCCCATTTCTTCCGGCCCTGCAAGTCGGCCATGTTTGCCTGCCAATAAGTGACTTCCTTCAGTCGATTAACCAAATCTTCAGACGTGAGGTCTTCAATTTTCCGTTTGTCTGCCGCCATCAACTCTTCAGCCACATGCTTTTTGAAAGTATTAAGTTTGTTTTGCTTACTGTCTTTAAGCTCAGCTGGAACATCAGTAAGTTTTAATACCTTACCCTCATGACCTTCTCTAAACTCATCTTTATATTCTTCAACTGGATTAATGTATAGCTCTCGCTCTTTCACAAATTGGCGAGCCGCCTTGGACGCTTCCAACCATTTCATTTTTGCGAGGGCTTCTTCCATCCCTTCTGCATTCTCCCGAATGCCTATTTCTCTCGCCAAAACCAGTAGCTCACTATTTACTCGCTCCAGCTCAGTATCTGAAAGTTCTTCGTTTTTTGATTTTGCAAAAACACTGTCTACGTCTTCCGCGAGCGTTTTCAGTTTTGCCTTCTTGGCATCGGGTATCTTAGCTGCCTTCCATAGATCCTCAACTGTCTCGATTTTTATTGCCTTGGCCTCTACTGCTTCTTTGGCGGCCACCACTTCTTGGAGGCGTCTCCCCGCCTCTTCTTTCTGTTCAAAGTCAGGGCTCTCTAGTGACTCCTCAATCTCTCTTAGACGGACAAGGCTCGCAGAACCAGGGGTTTCATCGTCCATTAATTTTTTTAGGGTTATCGCCTGGAACAGCTCCCTGATTGAAACAGCAGAGACCTCCCGCTTGGGAGCACTTCTATCATCCGCGTCTCGCGTTGGCGTTTGATTGGTGGTTTGTACCCTCTCTGGATCAGCCATATAGATAATTATATCATTTTTCTCTCCCATCACCTGCTAAAATACTCCTATGGCTACCAAAGTGCTCATCCCTAATCCAGATCAAGTTAAGAAAATCCAAAATGCCCTCGCGCGCGACAAACAAAGCAATTTTAATGCGCTCGAATATTATCTTAAGCAGGTTATCGTAAATCGAGATGTCACTTTTGCCTTAGTTGGCGGTGAAGAGCTTACTGTGCCCGCTCGAGAGGCTTGGCGACTCATTGTGGACTGGTCACAAGGTGAGGGGGAGCTACCCGTTGGTGACAGGCAAAGCTACATCAATATTCGCAGTCGCGCCACTAAACTCCTCAACTACCTCCAAACCAACATTAGTGGTAAAACGGCCGAAGCCGCCGGTAGCTATCGCCTCATTCTCGATCAAGCGAAAACTCCAGCAAAATTACCCTTACCCGAAACTAATCCCCTCGATCAAACATCCAATCTTCAAAAAATATTTGATCTCAGACGCAAGCAGATCGAACTGCTCGAGAGTAAGTTTTTAAATCCTCTCACCAACAATTTATCCAAATCAAAATTGCTCGCAGGCATTTCAGATGCCCCTACCCGTGCCATGGTTTTACAAATGCTGGCGGCCGGCAACACCAATTTCCGCTATATACCCAAGGAAGGGTACCAAAACTTCACCGCCGAAAAAATGCATCAACTCCTCCTTCATCAACCAGGGATCAGAAATACCTCCGCCGTTATGCGCCTAGCTTACTCCAAAACTGCCCAGGAAGATTTTAAGGAGCTTTCTTCAATCATCAATAAAACTATTAAAGACACTTATCCTGATGAAGAAAAATATCAACAGGATATGACGTCACTCCGTAGTATCAGTGGGCTCTCACCCACCCTCGACAGCATTTCATATCTTGTCAAAGGTGCTGGAGTCTCTGCTGACCCCGCCGAAACCGAGGCGTTAATTAAATCAATTCGCTCTCAAATAATCTTTGCTGCCAGAGGAGAACATGTTGATGGTCGCTATCTAATCCAGAACGCGCTTAAAGCAGCCGGTTTCCCTGAAATAACAGTAGATTACTTCACCAAGCTCGTCCCGTATGTAGAAGAAATCCAAATTAAGCAACGCCACCTCCTATTAGGGTCAGACTTGTCTGACCACGACTCTCGCCTCTTGGCCACTTCTGATCTGGCCGCTGAGATTGGAGTCGATCTCACCACGCCTTGGATCAAAGAAAAAGACCTCAACACTATCACTGACCGCGCTATTTCTCCGGTTGCTGAGGAGTTCTATAAAGCCAATCCAACTCAACTCAAAGGGAATAAAACCCTAAGTCTCCAAGAAGCATTTGATTTTGAATATGCTAAAGGTGACAGTGCAGATCTTCACAAGCTTGCCGAGTTCACCAACCTCATGAGCAAACATCGCGATTTTGGTCTCTACCACAAATCAGTCGATGGTAACTTTGGATATCAATTTCAGGAATTTCTCAGTAAGGGCATTGGCAACTACCGAGCCATCAAGCAGCCCATAGACCGCTTTACAGAAAAGGTTTGGGGTGGCATCGAAAGTATAGACGACCTCATCCGACTTCCACAGCGTGGTCTCGCAAAATGGTGGGATGAAACTCAAGAAAAATACCCCTGGCTCAATCCAGGAGCTTTGATTGCCAACAAATGGGTCGAGTATCAGACTGGCATCGCGCTCAAAATCCACACCTGGGCAATCAAAGCTTCCACCTCCAATGCTTGGTTTAGAAGTTTCGCAGGACATGTAGCGGATTTTACCGAAGGCTTCATTAAACACGATGCACACTGGAGTGGCGCTGGATCATTCTTTATTTCAAGAAAAATCGGCAACACTCTCGACTGGGCTACTAAATTTGCTTCAAAAGGGAAGCATGGTACTTTTACTAGTCTCCGCTTTGCGGTGGCTAATAAGGTTTGGGATGGGTTTAGCAAATTAGCTCCAAATCTTTCGACAAAAATGGCTGCCGACGGATTCAAAAAAGTAATTATTGGCATCATTGGTGGAGAAATGACGGCCGGAGTATCCATTGCCCTCCAAGTTGGTTGGGAAGTAATCAAATATGGTTTTGGATTTATCAAAAAATTCCTTACTGATCAGAAATTTCGAGACAAATTTTTCAGGACAGCTCCTTTGCTCATAGGGGGTGCCATCTCAGCATCGTTATTATTCGTCTCGGGCCTACCCGCCGCAATTGTCGCAGGGGCCAGCATATTTGGAGCGGCCATTATGGCGGGCCTACAGTTGATAATCATGTCCCTCGCTCCCCTGTTTGCACTGGCTGCTTTAGTGACATTTAGCATAGTCACCTTCTTTACAATTCTCTGGTATGGACTTATCGCTCCCACCTTTAACCTCGACTCCGGACCCGGCCAAATAGTCGCTAGTATTGTCTGTACTCTCTCTAGCCAAGAAGCATCAAATAGTTTCTCCCACCCAAGATTGTCGGCTGGCAAATGTGTATATCAGGTATTAACGGGGTTAGGTCTTAACCCACTCAATGCTGGAAATGCTATAGGATCAATCACCACCTCTATTGCCAGTGGCTTAGGTAATCAAGCCGCAGCTGATCAAGCCATTTATTCGGCAACTAATTATGCCACTTTCCAGTGTTCTGGTTTTGATAGTGTAGTCGACATTATGACTGGTGGAGTCGGAGATTTTACTGATGCTCACAACCTAGACACCATTAATCCTTCTAACTACAATTTCGTCGCGGGTGTAGAAAGTTGTGCACCAGGAGATTTCTTTGTTGATAAAAATGGCAAATGGGGACACACTGGACTATTTGTTAGTATTGAGGGTGCAAACATTATTTGTTTAGATGCCAACGCCGACGGCATGGGCACTGTTCGCGATGAATCTACTTGTCGCTGGCCAACAAGCAACATTGCCGGATGTCTTAAATCCAACTAGACTAGAATTACTATGAAAAAGTTCTTAACTAAGAAAAACATAATAATATTAGCAATCATCACAATTGTTTTTCTTATTTTTTCACTATTTTATAAACCCATAGAGCCACTCCCACAAATCACCACCACCACACCCGCTCAAAATTCCCAAAAAGTTTCCCTAACCGAGCCAGTTCGCTAAAAATCTGATCAAAAAATAGATCCGACTCTCCTCACACTTACATCTACTCCCACAGAAGAATGGTCTATCCAAAACAGTAACGACAGGTCAATTATTTATCTCAAATCTAAACAGTATTTCCACGTCGGAACGGAATATTCTCTATTTATTGCCTACAACAACCAACCAATCTCCACTTTAAGTTTTAAGACCATCACACAGCAAGGCGATCCGCGCTATACACAAGAAGTACTAAGAGAAATGGATCGCGACTATCCTCTTGCCACCAAACTCCCCTACAACACAGATCTCTACCGCGTGGTCTACTCCGCTCCCATGGTTCTCGAAATTACGATCAAAAATCCAAACATTACTCCCGAAAAAGCCTTTAGTGAAATTCGCGCCTGGGTCACCAGTGTTGGTGGCGACGCCAATGCCCACAAATATGTTGTAAGTGACAAACCTCTCCCTTCCACGCTCCCCTCAACATCTAACCCATCAGGTCTAAAGCCTAGTAGCCCATCCCCCACCCCCTTCAACTGGGACAACCTCAAAGATGACGGCACCTAAAAACTCTGAGTATCTGATTTCCCGACTCTCTGGCATACTGAGTTTTCCGATTGTCTGATAAACTAGAGGCATGCAACAGCATCCCATCCCTCAAAATGTCACCCAATACCAATTTAGGCTGGTTGGAGACATGACGCTCAAACAATTTCTCGAGCTAGCACTTGGACTCCTACTGGCTTATTTATTTTTTGCCAGCAACCTCATTTTTATTTTCAAATGGCCACTCATCATTCTCTCGATCCTTTTTGGCGCAGGCCTAGCCTTTTTTCCAATCGAAGATCGCCCTCTTGACCAATGGATTATCAACTTTCTCAAGGCCATTTATGCCCCCACCCGCTTCATCTGGAAAAAAACCAACAAAGTTCCCCATCTTTTTCTCTTCGAAGCACATCCAGGGGAGATCACCAACACGATCACCAAAACCATTAAAGCCCCTACTCTTTCCAAGCCAACTACTATCCTCTCAGATTTAAGCGAAGAAGAAACAAATATTGTGAAATCTATTGATTCTCTTTTCAATGAACTACCTCCAACAAACCCCGTCTCAGGTGTAAAAGTAACTCAGAGCGACGAGGTGACAAAACCAGCTATTTCTATCCGCAAACTCAAGCCCCAGGACTCCCTCACTCAAGAAGACTTCCACATAATCCCAATGCCCGAGCCATCTTCAACACCATCTCAAACTCAAACCACTCAGACCTCACAACCTCAATCTACCCCCGAAAACACCATCATCTTCACTGCCCCTACAGCCGTGCCCACCCCCAACACCAGCGAAGGAGGAGCAACCACCTTGAGCGCTCCCCACAAAATTACTCTTCCAGCCGCACCAACCAAACCCAATCTCATCACAGGGGTAGTCGTAGATTCAAGCGATAAATTGGTGGAAAACGCCATTGTTCAAATCATCGAAAATGGCGGGATACCCGCCCGCGCCCTCAAAACCAACTCGCTTGGTCAGTTTTATACTTCTACCCCCCTCAGTCCCGGCACCTACGTCATCGAAGTTGAAAAGACTGGCCTCACCTATCCCCCCACACAGCTCGTAGTCAACGGCACCCTTCCCCCC
>CAZBML010000027.1:0-9207 GCA_964493295.1 uncultured Pseudomonadales bacterium
GAAAGGAATGGAATGTAATAGACTCAAGGATGGTTCTCTAAGTCAAGTTACCTTCTAATCCAATCTCGTATATACTAGTCCCATGGAACCAGAACAAACCATGCAATCAGTCCCCTTAGTAGATCCCTCTCCTCCCATCTCTCAGCCTCAATTTACGCCAAAAAGCAAAGCCAAACTCTTGCCCCTTATTGGTGGTGTTGCTGTCATCCTTTTTTCCATCGCCTTGGGCATTGTCTTCTTTGGCAACTCATCCACTCAGTCTGGTAGCTCAGACCAGTCCTCCTCATCCACCTCAGAGGAGCAACTCTCTACTTGGCCAGCTTATACCAATCTCGACTACTTTTACACACTCTCCCTCCCACCTCGGTGGAGCGAGATCAAGCGTTCGCCCCTCTACAGCGACAATGCCTTGTTCAATGCCGACAATCTCGCGACTCTCGAGATCAACGCCTTCAAAAATACTGCTACCCTAGACGAATATCTGGGGGCACTCGACGAAAAAAACAAAGAGTTGCTCAAACCCACCAAAACTACTCAGGTAAAAGTAGGGGAATATGATGGTTACGAACGCCAAGAATCATGGCCCAAAACAGGTCTCCAGGGCATCTCCACCTATATCAAAGTCTCTGACATGTTCTACATTTTTACTTTGAGCCCCACTGGAGACAAAAACGTCATTGGTAGTGAGGCGATCATTCGCGATTACCATGCCTCACTCTCTAGTTTTCACTTGACGGACACTTCTCAATTGGGTCAGGACCTCAAGCACTACACCAGCCAAAAAATAGGCGCTCTCGCTTTCCGATCATTTAGCCTCGAATATCCCCAAACTTGGGTGTTGGTCGACAAGGTAGGACAGAACAGTCTCGATGTATCGATTTATCGCAACAACTACGAGCTCACAATCAGTCAGAAAGCTATCGGGGGCGCTGTTTGTCTCTTTAGCGATAGTCCTGCGTTCGAGGGGTCATCGGGTGACTTGCGCAACAAACAATATGCAGAGTTTAATACCGCGAGTGGAGCCATTCTCCGCCGCTACTTCAACGCCAACCAGGGAGACAAATCCTCCATGTTTTTCTGTGAAAAACAAAAAGATGGTCCCTACTTCCAAACTCCGCTCACTATCGGCGGTCTAGTCTACAACGTCCCCGCCAAATACGATGCGGATATCATCAAAGAAATGGACGAAATCGTCAAGTCTATTACCCCCCAAGATAGCACTGCAAGCGCCCTCAACCAATGAAGTTCAGATTCTTGTTATTCGCCTTGTTTCTTATCACTTTATCATCCTATTCTAGCTACCATGTCTTTTCAGCTTTCGAGTCCAAGGACTCGTTGGTCCCACCTCCACTCCCTGCGGACACAGATACTATTACGCTCATTTTGCCCGACCAAGATTACGTCATTTCTGAGCGCGATTTAGACAACCTAAATGGCAAACTTATCATCCCTACGAGAGAAAAAATTGTGACCAATTTTCGCTACAACCAAACCTTGGGTCAGCTAGAGACCGACATTCTCCCACAGGATTACGTCATCGATGTCTCCTTGCTCCGCAAATACATCGGCAACTACTTGACCAGACAGAATAGAACACTCAAACCCAGCTTTACCTACCAAGCCCGCGATCAGTCCGCACTTTCTGAATATAATACCAAGTTGGCCAACATCTTTAGTTCCCCTCTAACCCTCATTCTCAAAGATGGCTCTGCTCAATCAGAACTTTTAATCGATCCTAGCATTATCCGCTCTGTCATCGTCCCAACCTCGTCCGAAACCAACATCCCACCCGAAGTGGACCGTGCAAAATTCTTGAGTTATATTCTACCCAGACTTACCCTCAAACAAAAAAAATTCTTCAACTCTGAGATTGCGTTTCAGAGTACTCGCCGCGCCATCCACTCCAGGTTTTTAGGGGAGGAGGCTCCGCTTGTGCTAGGTGTTGACGATGGTCCTAGTTCCAAGGGGGAATTAGCAGACAAGTATCTAGAAGTCGATCTCTCTCAACAAAAAATGTACTTCTTTATCGATGGTGGGCTCTACAAAGAGTACCGTGTCTCAACTGGCTCAGAATATCCGACACCGGTAGGGGAGTTTCATATTTTAAACAAAGCTCCCAAAGCCTTCTCCTCGATCTACAATGTTTGGATGCCATATTGGATGGGTTTCAAGTATGCAGGCGACGTCGGAGCTTACCTTGGTCTCCACGAAATAGCCTATGCAGTCAACGACAAAGGGAAGCCAATTTATAACCACGGCTACTATATTGGCGATATGATGACCGGTGGTTGTGTCGCGATGGAACCCAAAGATTCCCGGGAAATCTACAACCTCTCCGATGTTGGTATGCTAGTGCGGATCGTCAAATAATAAGATACTATTAATCTATGTCAGAATCAGAAAATATTGTTCCAGGTCCAACAGCTCCGAACCTTGCTTCAGAAAGTGTTCAGAACTTGATTCCCCAAAAGAAAAAATTCCCCTTGCTTCTCTACATCTCGCTGATCTTGCTCTCGGTAGTATCCGTGATCTCGATCTATCTTTTCCTCCAGGTACGCCAGCTCACCCTAGAAAAATTGGCGCCTTCTCCCACGCCCATTCCATCCCCCTCCGCCGACCCCACCGCGGGATGGCAAACATATACCAACGATCTATTTTCGTTTAATTTGAAATATCCTGCCGGATTTTCCCTGACAGACAATCTTCAGGAAAGTCTTGATCCATTAGCATGGACAACAAAAAATACTCTCACACTGACTGACTCAGGGAATGACTGCACAATTTTATTGATGATAAATCCCGATGGATTCGGGCCATGGTTTCCCAATAAAACTATAACCGTAGGTTCGAATGGTTTGGACGGATTATCGGTAATCGCAGAAAAAGAGAATACAGAAAATTTAGCAGAAAAAAAATATCAGATAATAGCAACAGGATCAATATCTGATAGAAAAGTTAGTGGATTATGGGTGTCAGCAACTTGCTCAGATACTCCCCAGGACAAGGATTATCTTGATGCAACTGTCGATGAGATTCTCTCCACCTTCAAATTTACCGACAATTCAACCTCCGAACTACCAAAAAAACATTTTGTTTCATCAAATAAATTTTTCGACACGTATCCATATCCAGTAGAACTTACGAACCTCAAGGATGTTGATTTAATAGGATTTAGTTGTAGCGATAAATATTCCAAACAACTCAATAATTCATTTACATATTACAACAACTTACAACAAAATAAACCAGAAGAACTAACTGATAAACAGATCCTTGAGTATTTAAATACTAATCGGGCTGATGAGGTTATGGTATGTAAAACAGATACTGGAAGGACCCTGTTATCTTATGGTGTTTTTGGAAAAGGCGGGGGAGTAGGTTCAGCGACGTATTACGGCTATTTTGAAGGGAATAATCCCTCCGTGGCCACAATCCCCATGGAAAACGGCCCATATTTTACTTGTGGGACAATCTTGGCCATCACCAAATCAAATACACTCTATGTAGAATGTGCATCAGGAGATGGAGGGTTCGGATCCAAGTCTTTATATCGAGTTGGCCTTTATAAGGCCTACACTTCAGACCTACTACTAAAATGTACAACCACTATGCAAGATGAAAGTTCTACTCCAAAAATTACTTGCGGAACTACACAATAAGCTATGTCAGAAAGTATAAGTGACCCTACTTCAGTAGTTGCAAATTCTGAATCTATCAGTACCCTGATCCCCTCGGTCGTCCCACCACCCAAAAAATTCCCTGCTTTAACCCTCATTTTACTGGTTCTCCTTTTGCTCACTGGCACACTGGTCATCTACCTCTTCCTCCAGGTTCGCCAGCTCACCCTAGAAAAATTGGCGCCTTCTCCCACGCCCATTCCATCCCCCTCCGCCGACCCCACCGCGGGATGGAACAATTATCACAACGATATATTATCTTTCCGATACGATTCAGATTACACAGTTAAGGAAATGTCGGTTCTGAATAAAAACCCAGAATTTTCCTTAAGTTTGGAAAAAGATGATTTAAATATTGCTGTATTTAACATTTATCGCAAAAATTCCGTGTATAAAACAAATGACTCACCTGCACACGATTTAACAGTTGGACAGTGGATTAGTTGGAATCTATATAACAACTGTGAAGACAAATCTTTTGGTGTACTATCAGGCAAATACTGTACAAGTAGCCCGTACTCAGAGAAAGAATATATATTTATTGCAAAGTATGATGATAGATTTATCGAGATTGTTGGTAAGGGGAATAACCAATTAATTATCGATCAGGTCCTCTCCACTTTCAAATTCACCAATGATCTAGATCAGAACTCGCTCTACACCTGTCCTCAAAATGGTTGGCAAGATTGCATGCCAATATTATCAGAAGAAGGTCAAAAAGCTTGTTCCGACGAAGCTATGGATTGGTACAAATCCAACTGTCCAGATTTTCAAGGGGCCGCTCTCTGAAATAACCCTCCCTTGCGTAGCCTAGGGAGTAGTAGGGTGTTATTATAGATCCATGACCGATACAGCACAGCCAACCACCTTCACCGCCGAACTAGCCAAACTCAAATCCTTGGTAGATGCTGTTCAGCTCCCCGAAGAACTCCGTGGTAAAGCCGACGAAATGTTGGCTCGCCTAACCCGCATGGTCGATACTGGCGTCTATAGCGCGGAGTACGACCGCTCTGCCCACTATATCCAATGGATCACTAGCCTGCCTTGGGGGCAGTACACAACCGACAAACTCGATATCGTCGTGGCCCAGCAAAACATGAACAAGTCCCACTACGGTATGGCCGAGCCCAAAGATCGCATCCTCGAATATCTTGCGACCATCAAACTCCGGATGGAACAGGGAGGGGAGAAGACCGTGCACGCGCCAGCCATTTTTCTCGTCGGGCTAGTAGGTACCGGTAAAACAACCTTTGCATATTCCCTGGCTGAGACGATGGGTCGCAAATTTGCTCGTATCCCATTTGGTGGACTAGGGAGCGCTCGCGACTTGCGGGGCAAGTCTAGACTGTTTGCCGAGGCCGAGCCAGGTGCCATCGTCAAAGCTATCCGTGATGCTGGATCCTGGAATCCCATTATCTTGCTCGATGAAATCGACCGCGTCAGTGCTGAGGAGCGCGCCGATATCATGGGTGTCTTGGTCGAGCTACTCGATCCCACCCAAAACAATCGCTTCCTTGACCACTATCTCGATTATCCGATCGACTTGTCCCAAGTCCTCTTTGTCGCAACCGCCAACAACACAACCAATGTAGCAACAGCCGTGCTTGATCGTCTCGAGCTGATCCAAATGCCTAGTTATAGCGATGAAGAAAAGATCCATATCTCACGCGAATTCTTGCTCCCCAAAGGACTCAAAGACGCAGGACTCCTGCCGACCCAGCTCACGATTGATCCTGCTGTGTGGCCGGTAGTCGCCCGCCCCCTCGGTTACGATGCCGGTATCCGTACTCTTCAGCGTACGATTGCCGCGCTTTGTCGCCGCGTCGCCCGCGAGATCGTCGAGGGCAAAACTACTCAGGTAGTCGTCAATACCGAAAACTACAAACATTATATGCAAGCGTACTAATATGGAAGAAAATCTAATCCCCACCGATACGCCCCAGTCTGCTATCACCCCAGTCGCTCCTGCGGTAAAAACTCAGTCCTTCCCCTGGTGGATCACAACTCTCATTTTATCTCTTGTCTTTGCTGGGATCTCCGGATATCTCTACTGGCAAAATACAGACCTCAAATCACAGATCACTGCCAGTCAAATGGATCCTTCTGCTTCACTAGAAACCACTCTTCCATCAAACTCGACTTCCACCTGGCAAACATACAGCAACTCAAAACTAGGTTTCGAAATTAAATATCCTACATTCGTTAACGTCAAATCAGAATTAAATGATCAACACAATCGGGTCACCATGTTTGAAGGCAAGGATCTCAATTTTGAAATTTCCCTCAAAAGTGGTTCTGGGATCGACCTGGAGAAGTATTATTATATGGATTCGCCTATTGCGCGAACAACGACCTTGGCAGGTATCCAGGCAAATGTTTATGAAATGCCAAGTGGGTACTGTGATGGTCCTAGTTGCAGTAAACCATCCATCTCTATTGTTACAGTGTACGGATCAGATATTTATCACCTGATTTTTTACGGAGACACTCTATTGTCAGAAACAGAAAATCAAATCGTCGGGAGCTTCAAATTTACCTCTCTAAACGAACACGATATTAATATCCTAGATACTATTCAAAATCTGACAAAACCGATGGTATGGATCAAGTCGTTAGATGGTAGTTTGTTGGACGACCAGGGTAATGAAATAATGGGGACACTTATCACTTCCAAAGTCAGCTCAAAAGAAACCAACAAACTTGCTCCATATCTTGTCACGGACACTCCGATTGTGACAAAATACGGGTGGAAAGAAAGTGTTTCTGCAGATGGGATGAGGCAGTCTCTCATAATCTACACAAAAAACAATCAGCAACTCATTATTCGCTTACAAAACGGACAATATCGTATTTTATTGTCCAAATAAGGAACTATGAATCCAAATCAAACCCAATCTATCAAAATTATCCCGCTCGGGGGCACCCCCAACGTCCACGACAACATGTATGTTTACGAGTCCGACCACGATATCTTTATCGTCGACTGCGGCATGGGTTTCCCTGACGAGGGAGTCTCGGGCGTAGATTTGACCATCCCCGATATCACTTATTTAAAAGACAAGCAATCCAAGATCCGCGGCTTTGTCGTGACTCATGGCCACGAGGATCACATCGGTGGCTTCCCCTACATCATCCCCCAGCTCAGAGAGGGGATCCCTATCTATGCTAGCAAATTGACCGCCGGTTTTATTAAAGAAAAATTTAAAGAATTCCGCATTGACCCGCGCATTCTCAATGTAGTCAAAGATCGCCAGCCCATTTCACTGGGCGATTTTGAAATCAAAATGATCCCGGTCACCCACTCTGTTCCAGACACCAAACACTTGATAGTAAAAACTCCCCTCGGCAACATTTATCACGGTTCCGACTTCAAATTTGACTGGACTCCTGTGGGCCAAGAACTACCCGATATCCAGTCCATGACGAGAGCTGGGGCCGAGGGAGTCGTACTCCTCCTGTCCGACTGTTTGAGATCTGAGAAAAACGGCTATTCCTTGTCCGAAGCCATCGTCGAAGATTCTTTCGAGCGCGAGTTTAGAGGCGAAGAAAATAGGATCGTCGTCACGACCATGTCTAGTAATATCTCGCGTATCCAACAAGCTCTCTGGGTAGCCAAGCGTAACGGTCGCAAGGTTGCCTTTGTCGGCTTCTCTGTCGAGCGCAACGTCAAAGTGGCCGCCGAGCTCGGCTTCCTCACTATTCCACCTCGTTTAGTGGTAGACAAGCGCAAAATTAGTACTCTCCCCAAAAATGAACAGTGTTTGATCATCGCTGGTTCTCAGGGCCAAATGGGTTCTTCCCTTGAGCGGATCGCAACCGGTGACCACAAAGCCGTTACGCTCGACCCTGGCGACAAAGTCATTTTTTCTGCCGATCCAATTCCTGGCAACGAAAGCAACGTCTATCGTTTGATCGATTTGCTTAGTCGCCACGGCATGGGTGTTTCGTACTCCGATATATCATCCGACCTCCACGTCTCTGGGCACGCCAGTGCCAAAGAGATTATGATGCTCATTGCCATGACCAAGCCAAAATATGCTTGGCCTACTGGTGGCACTCATCGCCACAATATCCAATTTAGCAAGTTGGCTGGCGAAATGGGCATGTCTCTCGACCACGTCATGATGCCAGAGAACCAAGCCGTCATTATCGAGCCAGGTGGCCATGTCCGCTTGGGTGAAACCATCAATCTCAAAAATGTCTATGTCGAGTCTGGTCTTATCACCGAAGCCGACGAGCACATCATGGATCGCAAGATGATGTTCCAAGAAGGAGTGGTCGTGGTTGTCATCTCAACTACCAAGCAAACAGGCAAACTCGAAATCGACATTATCCCCAGAGGTATTACTACCCAGATCGACTCTCAGGCATTTACCGATATCAAACTAGAGTTCGCCTCGATCATGGACGTACAAGACATGACCAGAGATAGGTTGTATAGTAAAGACAGGGTAGCCAAGGAGATGAGTCGCTTGTTTATCAAACATGTCGGCAAAAATCCCGTGGTAATCCCAATTATAATAGAAGATTGAGAATATAATTTTTTTATTTCTAATTTCTAATTTATTTAGAATTTAGGATTTATGATTTAGGATTTAAGCTATATGGCGCACCGTCGAGGGAGAAGAAAAAATCCATTCAAGCTCAAACTCAAAAAAGATATCGTCTATAGCATTATCTCTGTGCTATTTGCGACCCTTGCGCTCATTACTCTCCTCTCTTTTACTAGGCAGGGAGCAGTGCTTAGTACCGTCTATGCTGTTATGTACCAAGCCTTCGGCTGGACCATGCTCATTGTGCCATTTCTTTTCCTCTGCATCAGTTTAATGATGACCTCTCTCAAATGGGCGCTGGCCTCGCCGTCTCTCCTGCTTGGAGGCACCCTCATTTTTACTGGTCTCCTCGGCCTCACTCAATCCGGCAACCTCGGCGAAACATTCTTTACTTCAATTGCCATTTTTGTCACGGGGTTTGGCGCCGCAGTAGTTTATTTTGCGGTCATGTTTATCGGCATCATGGTTTTGACCAACACTCCCCTCGAGGATTTTGTGCTCTGGATCGCAACCGGCTTTAGTAGTCTAAAGTCAGCGCTCAGCCACAAAAAGGATTCTTCTGCCAAAGCCGCCCCGACCAAATATTTTAGTGGCGACAACCTAAAAACCAAAATTAATATTCCAGGATCCGAGGACATCAAAGAAACTCCAGTTATCAATACCCCCAAGCCACTCCTTAAAAAAGATGTCGGCACAGACTTTGAGTCACAAATCAACACGGGTGCCCACGAAGGTGGCACTACCAAAATCTGGAAATACCCACCTCTCTCCCTCCTCTCTACCGAAAAGGGTAGTAAAGCGGATCGGGGTGACATCAAAGAAAACGCCTCAATCATCGAATCAACTCTCGACTCGTTTGGGATCCGCGCCAAGGTAGCCGAGGTCAATGGTGGACCAGCCATTACCCAATATGCCATTAAGATTGCGGAGGGGACCAAGCTCTCCAAAATTAAAGGACTCCAGACAGATCTAGCTTT
>CAZBML010000027.1:9217-10292 GCA_964493295.1 uncultured Pseudomonadales bacterium
GCCAGATCCGTATCGAGGCCCCAATTCCAGGGAGGAACTTGGTCGGCATCGAGATCCCCAATCGCTCACCCGAGTACGTCACGCTATACGAGATCATGAACCACCCCGATATGAAGAGAGAGAAGAGTCGTTTGGCTGTCGGTTTGGGATTGGGCGTCTCTGGTGCTCCGGCTATTGCTGATATCAAAAAAATGCCTCATGCGCTCGTAGCCGGCTCGACTGGCTCAGGAAAATCAGTTTGTATCAACACCATTATCACCACGCTCTTATTCAGGAACTCGCCCCAAGAACTCCGCTTTATCATGGTCGATCCCAAACGAGTCGAGCTCACCGGTTACAATGGTATTCCCCATCTACTTACCCCAGTCATCACCGACACCGAGCGGGTGATCTCGGCACTTCAATGGGCGACCAAGGAGATGGACAAACGCTACAAAATGTTTGCCGAGGTGGGTGCCAGGAATATCGAAGATTACAACGAACAGTCAGGATTTACTGCCATGGAGTATATCGTCATCGTAATCGATGAGCTTGCAGATATCATGCTCCAAGCTCCCTCCAAAGTCGAAGACTTGATCGTCCGTTTAGCTCAAATGGCCCGGGCTACGGGCATCCACTTTATTGTGGCTCCTCAACGCCCCTCAGTCAATGTTATTACTGGACTCATCAAAGCTAACATTCCCACACGCGTTGCTTTTAACGTGGCTTCTATGATCGATTCACGCGTTATCATCGATAGTCCAGGTGCAGAAAAACTCCTAGGCAAAGGCGACATGCTTTTTGTTCCCCCAGATCGTCCACTACCTACTCGTATCCAAGGTACCTATGTCACCAACGGCGAAATCAAAAACTTGATCGATTTCTTGAAAGCAAGCGCCGAGGATGCAATTGAGTACAAAGCCGAAGTCACCGAGAAATATTTAGGCGAAGAAGACGGTGGCGCAAGTAGTACCGAGCGTGATCCATTATTTGAAGAAGCGGCCGGGGTTGTCATCTCAGCCGGCAAAGCCTCTACCAGCTATCTTCAGCGCCGCATGTCCTTGGGCTACAATCGCGCCGCCAAAATCATGGATCA
>CAZBML010000028.1:0-9741 GCA_964493295.1 uncultured Pseudomonadales bacterium
CCAACTGCTTTGACGGGGGATACGGAAACTGGGGTGATTGATGACCATGACAAAGTCCCCGCCCGCCTTCAATGCTTGGCCGATATTTTGGATCGTACTGGCACTATCTTGCATATTTTGCAGGGCGAGTAGACAGACAGCGTGGTCAAACGATCCCGCGGGAATGGGTAGCCCTTTGGTGGCGTCGGCGACGTAGTAGACATGCCTAGCATTTTTGGTTAATTTTTTTGCTTCGGCGATGAGTTCTTTGGAAGCATCGATTCCTGTGTATTTAACGTTGTGAGCTAGAGTGCGAGCATAAACTCCCTGACCACAACCAACGTCGAGCACTGACTCCCCTCCTTTGGGATCGAGAAGTGTTTTGAGATGAGGCAAAATGACGTGCTCGTGAAAATAATGTCCACCCTCACCGACAATACCGGAGTACCATTTGGCGACTGGTGACCAGGAAGTGTTTTTGGATCTGGGATGGAACATGGGACTATTTTACACTACCGTTTTCTTCGTCTTTGGTTTTATCTTTCAATGAGATAATCTCCGTCCAGGGTTTTTTGCGATCGATAATCAATCTCCAGCCTAGTAGTTCGAGACCGATGGGGATGACCCATACTCCAGGTAAAACTGGAAGAATTAATCCCATGATGCCAAAAATGACCAAAAAGATGCCGAGGGCTCGTTTGAGATTTTTCTTAACATGACTTTCCATGGGTACTAGTTTAACACGGTTAATCGTGTTGGACAGAATAACCATATACATATATAATACGCATGCCTGAATCCCTCTCCGTATTAGCGGTTAGTCTGTGAGATAACTAATACTCGCAACCAACAGCCAGGCATGTGGTGTGAATAGAAGGGGTTTGAAAGCATCGTACACATTGAGCGACTTTAAACGGTCGCTCTTTTTGTAGCTAGGAGCGGTGTTCTTTGGCGCCGATCATGCCACACTTTTTCCACTTGAGGCCGGAGCCACAGGGACAGGGGTCGTTGCGACCAATGCGTTCTTTCCCAGCTTCGCTCTTTGAGCTACGCGGGGACACGGTTTTGTCCTGCTTGGATATGACACCTTCGGCTTCGGCTTTGCGCATGACCATGTTGGGTGTGGGCTGGGGCTCTGCGACCGGGTTCAAACGGTAGATCTTTTTGACTACCTCGGATTCGACTGAGCCGATCAACCGCTCGAACATGCTATATGACTCTTTTTGGTACTCCACCAGCGGATCGCGCTGGGCATAGCCACGCAGACCGATACCATCGCGGAGTGACTCCATATTGTCCAAGTGGTCCATCCACTTTTCGTCGAGAGTGGTCAGATAGACGTATTTTTCGATTTCTCTGGTGACTGGCTCGCCGATGGTTTTTTCGCGGTTATCATAGGTATCTTTGGCAATATCTTGGAGAGAGTGGATGATCACATTTGGATCTTTGGTTTTATTTAGTTCTTTGAGTAGCTGTTTTTGACTGGCGTCGTCAAAAGGAATGATGGTGATAAATTCTTTGACGATGGCCTCGAGCTCTTTAGCGGTTAAACCTTCGGTGATGCGCGAGTTGACTAGGAGCTCAATCTCCTCATTGATGAGTTCCATGATACGAGAGCGCAAACTCTCGGGGGCGGTCTCGGCATCCTCTAAAAGCTTGTTGCGTAACTGGTAAATGACCTGGCGGTGTTTGTTCATCACGTCGTCGTAGTCTACGACGCGCTTACGCATGTCAAAGTAAAAACCTTCAACTTTGACCTGGGCAGACTCGAGCGCTTTACTAACCATAGAGTGTTCGATGGCCTCGTCTTCAGGTATCTTGAGCATGGTCATAATAGAGGCGATTTTGTCCCCGCCAAAGATGCGCATGAGATCGTCTTCGAGGGAGACGTAGAAGCGACTGGAGCCGGGATCACCCTGGCGACCTGAGCGACCGCGGAGCTGGTTGTCGATACGGCGGCTATCGTGGCGCTCAGTACCGATCACGTGGAGACCACCAACTTTTAAGACTTTTTCGTGTTCTTTAGTCCATTCTTTGGGATCCCTGTCTGCTTTGGCACCCCCCAGGACGATATCGACACCGCGACCGGCGATGTTGGTGGCGACGGTGATGCCACCAAAGGCACCGGCGTTGCTGATGATTTTGGCTTCTTCGGTATGGTTTTTGGCGTTTAGCACATTGTGAGGGAGACCCTTGCGCTTCAAGTATTTGGAAATAATTTGGTTGTTGTCGATGCTCTTGGTACCGATCAAGACGGGCTGTCCTTTGGCGTGCAACTCCTCTACTTCTTTGACGATCGCGGCATATTTCGCGCGGGTGGTTTTGAAGATAAAATCGGGATGGTCGATACGGGCCACACTGCGGTGGGTGGGGATGACCGCGACATCGAGATTGTAGATTTTTTTAAACTCCTCCCCTTCGGTACTGGCAGTCCCAGTCATACCGGATAAATGTTCGTACATGCGGAAATAGTTTTGCAGAGAAATGGTAGCAAGGGTCCGACTCTCCTGCTGGACATTGACCCCTTCTTTGGCCTCGATCGCTTGGTGCAAACCATCGGAGAAACGGCGGCCATACATCATGCGGCCAGTGTGCTCGTCGACAATGATGACCTCACCGTCTTTGACCACGTAGTCGCGGTCGCGCTCAAAAAGAGTCGCGGCTTTCAAGGCTTGCTCGACGTGGTGGACAGATTCGTACGATTCTTCGTAAAGATTTTTGACCCCTAGCCTTTGTTCGAGGCGGCGGATACCGTAGTCAGTCAAGGTCGCGGTTTTCAACTTTTCGTCGACGTCGTAATCAGTACCTCCCGCAAGGGTCGTAACCATCTTGGCAAACTCGACATATTTAGAGGTCGGCTCGGAGTCGGGGGCAGAGATAATGAGCGGGGTGCGCGCCTCGTCGATCAAGATGGAGTCGACCTCGTCCACGATGGCGTAGTAATGACCTCTCTGCATTTTGTCGCTCAACCGGTGAACCATGTTGTCGCGCAGGTAGTCAAAGCCAAATTCGTTGTTGGTGCCGTAGGTCACGTCGGCAGAGTAAGCTTGTTGGCGTGGAACCCGGCGGAAATGTTTGAGCCGCTCATCTTCTTCCCCTTGCTCCTCGTGCTTGAGATCGAGTAGTCCACCTGGCTGGTCACCCATGCCAGAGTAGATCACCCCAACTGAGAGTCCTAGGAGGAGATGGGCGCGGCCATACCAGCCGGCGTCGCGGCGAGCGAGGTAGTCGTTGACGGTGACGACGTGGACACCTTTGCCAGCCAAGGCACGGATATAACTCGCCAGGGTAGCAGAGAGAGTTTTACCTTCACCGGTTTTTTGCTCGGCGATCCTACCGTGGTATAGCGAGAGGGCGGCCAAGAGCTGGACGTCGTAGGCGCGCTCACCGGTCACCCTCCAGATTGATTCGCGAACCGTGGCCAGGGCTTCGGGTAAGATGTCGTCGAGTGATTCTCCCCCGGCGAGACGTTTTTTAAATTCGGCGGTTTTGCCTGGCAATTCTTTGTCTTTTAATTTCTTGATACTCTCTTCAAAAGCATTGACCGCCTCGACTACGCCTTTGAGACCAGCGAGCTGTCTGGCGTTACCGTCGAAGAGTTTGGTAAGGAAATTTAGCATGGCAACAATTGTAGCACGGAGCAACGTCTTAGAGCTTGAGGAATCTGGCTAGATCGCGATTGGCTTGGTCGTAATTACTTGAGTCGTAGAGGTAGGTCTGCCAGCCGGCCAGCTTGGCGCCATCGAGATTTTTTTGACGGTTATCAATGAAAAGGATTTCGTCTGCTGGTACACCGGCTCGCTCGGCGGCAAGTGTATAGATCTCTGGCATAGGTTTGCGGACACCTTCGACACTGCTATCTACAATGGTATGCCAATTGGTGTTTGGGATCAGTTTTTTGGCAAAAATCTTATTTAGCATACCTATATATATGTCAGTGAGGAGACCTGTTTTTGTTGTCAGTTGGAGCTTGTCAATAATGGGCCAAAGGTTCGTGTTAACCTCAAAGTTGTCAATAAAATAATTGAGAAGCGAAAATTGTGGATCGATTTGCGTCAAACTGTGTGTTATAGAGCGGGACTAATTCATCGACGTGAATTTTGCCAAGACAAATATCGTTGTCGCGAATACTGTACACGAGATCGACCTGGGATCGGTCGTATTTATCCAACCCTAACTGCGAGATCATAATGTCCCACTTAGGAGTATCAGAAAAGTCTTTGATGGCCACCCCACCTACGTCGAAATAGACAAATGAGATTTTAGTCATATTAATTACTGACCGGAATGAGATCAGATCCTACCAAGGACTGTAAGACTTTGGGGACTGTGACGGAGCCATCTGCATTTTGGT
This sequence comes from uncultured Pseudomonadales bacterium, assembly GCA_964493295.1. Classification (GTDB taxonomy): domain Bacteria; phylum Patescibacteriota; class Microgenomatia; order UBA1400; family UBA12108; genus CAJAUT01. The sequence goes on from CAZBML010000028.1 coordinate 4,334, forward strand.
AGTTTTCGTAAATGGCGATCATGGCGCGACCGAGGGCAAAAACCGTACCGTTTAGGGTATGGACATATTCATTCTCATTATTGCGGCGAACCTTGATCCCGAGACGTCGTGCCTGGAAATCGGTGGTGTTACTAGTCGAGGTAACCTCGCGATATTTGTTTTGAGATGGCATCCAGGCCTCGATGTCGTATTTGCGGGAGGCGGCATTGCCTAGGTCACCAGTCGCTTGTTTGATCACCTGGTAGGGGATCTCGAGCTCCTGCCAGATTTCTTCCTCGATGGACCTTAGTTCTTCGTGGATTTTGTCGGAGTCTTCGGGGAGACAAAAAACGACCATTTCGATTTTGCGGAACTCGTGGACGCGCAGAATACCCCGGACGTCTTTGCCGTAACTCCCCCGCTCGTAGCGATAACAGTAGGAGTAGCCGGCGTATTTTTTGGGCAAATCGCTAGTATTAAAAGTAGTGTCCTGGTGCTGGGCCACGAGCGTGATCTCGGCAGTGCCGATCATATCGAGATCTTCCCCTTCGACGTGATAAATCTGTCGTTCTTTGTCGGAGCGAGCTTGGAAACCGCAACCGATGACGCTTTTTTCGTTGGCCAGATTGGGGGTGATGACGGGGGTAAAACCTTTTTGAGTTAGTTTTTGCAGAGCGTACTGCATGAGCGCAAATTCGAGCATAACCCCAGCGCCTTTGACGTAATAAAATCCGGACTGGGCAACCTTGGTGCCAGCTGTTAGGTCGAGAGTAGCGGTCAAGAGACCGAGATCCAAGTGGTCGCGCACGGGGAAGTCGAACACCCGGGGAGTCCCGACGGTTTTGATGATTTCGTTGTCTTCTTCTTTGCCCACTTTTACATCGCTCGCGGAGGGATTGGGGACTTTGAGCATGAGGTCATTGTAGGTAGCGGTGACCTGTGTGAGCTTTTCTTCAATGACTTTGAGCTCTTGTTTCATGGCACGAGCTTGGTCCGCGTCGTCTCTACCCAATTTGTTTTTTTGTGCACGTAGCGATTCGGTTTCGCCAATTAGCTTGCGACGCTCGACATCGACCTCGATGATTTTGTCGACGACCGACCCGTCAAATCCTTTGTCGATCGTGGCTTGTTTGATTCTGAGCGAATTATCGCGGATATATTGAATGTCTAACATATGGTTATATTATCTCATGTTTGGCAATGAGTGCGAAAGCCTCGTTGATGATGTCGATCGTGAGCGGGAGGAAATCGAGCTTGCGGGCTTGTTCTAAAGTGAACCAGCCCCAGTTCTCGGTTTCTTTGTCGTAATCCTGATCTAGGTCTGGGACTTGATCGCCAATATCGACCAGGTAGGTGATGAGCACGACCTGGGTATCCATCCCCTCGTCGGTTTGCTTGGCATACCAAATGCTGGTTTTGACGATGGGGTGGGGATAGCGAATTGTGGCACTGACGTGGATCTCTTCCTTTAATTCGCGGATGACACCCTCCTCGACCGTTTCACCAAACTCGACCTTGCCACCAGCGATCTGCCACTTGTTGTGCCAGTGAGGATTGCCTGGAGCACTGCGCTGGGTCAAGAGGACTTTTTTACCGTCTGATGAAATGGGTAGGCCGAGTCCGACCACAAGTGTTTGGTTGGTCATAGTCCTAGATCGTCCGCGATTGCTTGCATGGCTTTTAAGACTGTAGGCACGTGTTCTTCCCAGAGATCCACACCCAGATCACGCGCGCCGTTTTCGACGTCACTACGATCTACGCCAGCCGCAAACCCTTTGTCTTTCCACTTCTTTTTGATACTCTTTACTTCGACGTCGGCAATTTTTTTGCTGGGTCGCACGAGCGCGGTCGTGGTGATGAGACCGGTGAGTTCGTCGCATGCAAATAACGCTTTTTCCATATTGGAGTCGCGGGTCACTCCCGTACGCGGTGCATGTGAGAGGATGGCACGAATTATCTGCTCATCTACCCCGCGCTCACGCAAGATGAGTGATCCTTTCATCGGGTGACCCTCTAGGTCAGGGTGAATCTCCCAGTCAAAGTCGTGGAGGAGGCCAGTAATGCGATAGATTTCTTCGTCCTCGCCAAACTTGTTGGCGTAGGCGGCCATGGCGGCTTCGACTGCCAGCATGTGACGGACGAGGTTTTCATTCTTTACGTGTTCACGAACAATCTTCAATGCGTCATCGCGGTTCATGGGCGTACTCCTTTTTATAATGGGTTGGGAATATCTATAAATTCGACTTCGAGTTTGGAGTTGAAGTATTCTTTGATTTTTTTGCCGAGCTCTTGGGCACCAAAGACTTCGCTCGCATAGTGGCCACAGGAATAGTAGTTGTATCCCACACCTTCGGCTTGCGCGATGCTCGGCTCGATGATTTCGCCGGCGATATGCGCGTCGATTTTTTTGTCGATAATTTCGAATAGTTCCCTGTCGTAAGGTTTAGCCCCGCCGGTGCAGACCCCAATACGCTTGATCATTTTGGGACCGCCGTAGACGGTAAAAATATCGTGTGAGGTGATCTCGGCTAGTTTACTGGCGAGATCATCGGCAGTAATCGGTTTTGGAAACTCGGCGACGTAGCCCCACTCGTCAAAGTAGGACTCGCCCGTCATCTGGGCACCTAGCTCGCTGATGATAGTGGCGTTGTTGCCGATCTCAGGGTGGGTGTCCAGACTATAGTGGTAGCCGGCGACTGTGAGGTCGTGGTCAAAAATATATTTGAGATCGGCTTGCAGGCCAGCGTGCATACGCGAGGCCACAATGTTGTGACTGGTTAAATCTAGTCCGTGGTGGGTGAGACAAAACTGCGCGCCGGCACTGACCGATTCGGCGAGAAAGTCATGAGTCATGGTGACACCAAGAGCAATCTTATTTACTTCTTCATTGCCGTGGATTTGGACTCCGTTGCCGTAGATATCTTTGAGGCGCGCTTTGGCGAGGAGCTCAGTACCAAGCGTTTTTTCGATAAAGCTGATTAGCTCGTCACGTGTGACCATATTTACCTCACCACTTCTATGGTACTGATAGTTCCGCCACAGAACTCTTTAATATAGTCAGCGCCTTTTTGGAGAGCCGATGTAACTTCATCTTCAGTCAATCCTGGTGCGCCATCTGCATAGAGAATGACCTTTTTGGTTTTCTCATCAATCTTGGTTGTATTTATGTCGCGGTAGTTAAGATCGAGTGTAATCAACTTCTCTGCGTCGGAATAAGCCATTTCACCGTCCATGACCGTCGTGGGCATATCATCGCCCAGGAGATGCATTTTCTCCCCTGCCTTGGTCATACGTAGAGTGACGGGGAAAGCGATCTTATCAGCGTTAAATCCGCCGAGTCCTACTCCCGTTTCGATCACAGCCAGGTTGTAGGCGTCTACTGCCGTATTAATATTGTAGATTCCCTTGCCGTTTGCCAGTCTTTTGAGCACCGCTTCAGGGGATGGGCGACGGGCCAGTTTCCAGGCGCCGGTCTTTTTGAAAATTTCTCGATATGCTTTAATTGGCTTGATTTCCCCGATTGCTTCAGACTCAGGCGTATTGTCTTTGATCACTTGCTTCGTCAGCTTTTTCAGTTCGGGATTGGATTTTTTGATATCAACTCCATCGATGATGGTGTAGGCATAGAACATGCCTGGGAATACTTCTTTGACACTTTCATCCACAGACCCGCTGGGTTTTTGTGAGGAAGAAGATTTCTTTTCCGGCGCAGGATCTACTAGTCCATAAATATTCTTGGTCAATTGAGAGACGTGTCGCTTCATCTGGGGGAAAAGAGTGCCTTCGCGGGCGGTGACGTTTTCGAGGAACCAGAAGAGGCGCTCAGAGACACCGAGGCCGCTGGCGGGTGGCATGCCGTACTCGAGCATTTCGACGTAGTCGATGTCGAGCATTTGGGCTTCGTCATCGCCTGCATCACGCTGTGATTGCTGATCCATGAAGCGTGCTAGTTGATCTTGCGGATCATTTAGCTCACTGTACCCGTTGCAGAGCTCCGAGCCGGCGAGAATGATTTGAAACCTCTCGGTGATGGCTTCGTTATCCGCATACGACTTGGCGAGCGGAGAGATAAATTTGGGGACATTGATAAGAAAAGCGGGCCCGGCAATGTCTTTGCGGATGATCTTCCACAAGTTGTCTACGAGGCGCGCTTTGCCCACTTTGCCGTCCAGTTTGACACCATGCTTCATGAGAACCTTGGCCATCTGAGATTCTGAGTCATTGAAGATATCGACACCTAGCTTGTCTAAAATAACGGTTGAGTAGTCGATCTCCTCCCACTCGTCGGCGAGATCGAAAGTGTGCTCCTGGCGAGTAAATTTGGTGGTGCCATAAACGCCCTTAGCTAGCGCGCGGAAGAGATCGCGGGTCAAGGTCATGTTTTGCCTGAAATCGGCGTAGGCCCAGTACCACTCTAGCTGGTAGTATTCTTGCAAGTGTTCATCGTCGATCCCTTCGTTGCGGAAATTGGGCGCGAGAGTATAGACCTTTTCAAACCCACCTCCCAGTAACCGCTTTTGATACAACTCGGTCGAGATGCGCATGTAGAACTTTTCATCGAGCGCGTTGTGATGGGTCTCAAACGGACGAGCGTCCGCGCCACCTGTGACGTGCTCGAGCACTGGTGTCTCGACTTCGAGGAAATCGTGGTCGGCCATAAAAGTGCGGGCCACAGACCAGAATTTGGACTTGCGGATAAAGAGGGCACGGTGATCAGGGTTCATGGCGAGATCTAGGTAGCGGCGACGGAAAATAGTGTCCTGATCTTTGAGACCTTCCCAGCTATCGGGGAGTGGGCGAATAGATTTGGTGAGGAGACGAAACTCTTGAACATCGAGAGAGATGGCACCGGTTTTGCTTTTGCAGACCACTCCCCTGGCTTCGACAAAGTCGCCGACATCGATGAGAGAAAGTTCGCTAAAACCAAGCGTGCCATTTTTCTTGTCCAGTGCGACTAGGTTGCTGGCGCGCAGGAGCAGTTGGATTTTGCCTGACTGGTCTTCTAAATCAGCGAATGCTAGCTTGCCGTGCTCGCGGAGTGCGCGCAGGCGCCCCGTCAGCGAGACGGTTTTACCATCGTACTGGTCAAAGTCCGCGACGACCACGCCGTTGCCCACCTCTTTGTGCGACTGGGCGGGATAGGGAGATATGCCGAGCTCGACCAATTTCTTGAGCTTTCCGATTCTTTCATTTCTGATTTCTTCTAGACGTGATGCCATATTAAAATAGTATACCAGATAGTAAAAGGTCTCTCCTGGTCTCACTTCATTCGACTAAACATCTCGTTGAGTAAGGGATTTACTTAGCAGGAAAGACCTTTTGGATAAACAAATGGCTCGTAGCCGGAATATCATTCTAGCTACAAGCAACTGGGTTAGTGGATTTTTTTAATTTTGTAGATAACTTTGCCGGCTGGGGCAGTGAATACG
>CAZBML010000029.1:0-9213 GCA_964493295.1 uncultured Pseudomonadales bacterium
AAGTTTTGAGATATTTGTGAACCTCTCCTTTTTTTAGTCCAAAAAAGTTTTGGATTGGTTTTTCTCCTACTTCTAATATTTTGATTCTTTCGTTTAGCTTGCTCCAAATTTTATCAATGCCGATGTACTGATTAGCAGTGATTAGTCTACGGACCCGGAAAAATGAAACGAAAGAAATGAGATCAGTAATCTCTAGACCTCCTGATAAGAAATTTTTCTCACCGAAACACATAGCGGTGACCCTTTTTTTGATTTTTGTCGAAGCTAGTTCGTCAAAATATGGGACATGCCCTTCTTTGCATAAATTTAGAGTGTTTAGCAAGTGGTGATCTGCTCCTCTACGTGAATCACAGATAATTTGTCCAATAGCATTATTTTTCTCAAGGTAGTCAGCAAAAAATTTAAAGTGCATCGAAGACATAACTCTATATGGGAAATCGGGCATTTCTCTACGCTCTTTTGAGCCTTTAAAATCTTCGAGAGATTTAACTCTAAGCACATTACGAAAGAGTTGTTTGTTCACTTCTAGTACAGTAATCTGAGCTGGGATAAGTGAAATAAAATCAGCTAGAGTATCTGACAATTCTAAAAGCTGTGAATCTGATAGTTTTGTAGTAGGATCCTCGTAAACGTGATAACTATGAAAAGGAGAGTCTGGGTCAATCGCGTACTTTCTTTTGATGTAATTAAAATAACCCTCGATGGCATTTATTTCTGAATCGTCGATAACCACTCCAGTCATAATAAAGGGATTGTTCGCTTGTTCTTTGAGGCTAGATTTGCCCGATTCGTCTATGTATAAGGTTGTTTTTTTCATATTAGAAGGGCTTAGCTATCCCTAGTTCGTCACAGAAGCCTACAATCTGTTTTTGAATCTCTAATTCCTGCGATTTGAGCGACTTTAGCTCTTTGGCGACGGCGTCGAGATCGATAACTTGCTCTTCCTCAAAGGTATCCACGTAGCGCGGAATATTGAGGTTGTAGTCGTTCTCTTTGATCTCTTCGACTGTCGCTTTGTGAGAGTATTTAGCGACTTCGCTACGACTCTTATAAGTATCAAAGATTTTTGCAATATTTTCGTTTGTGAGTCTATTTTGATTTTTACCCTTCTCAAACTCTTTGGAGGCATCGATGAAAAGAATATCTTCGTCGTACTTGCGGCATTTCTTAAACACCAATACTGTGGCGGGGATGGAGGTGCCATAGAAAAGGTTAGCTGGGAGTCCAATCACAGCGTCTAAATAATTCTGTTTCTCGATAATGTATTTGCGGATATGACCCTCAGCACCGGAGCGGAATAGTGCACCATGTGGCAGCACGATCGCCATCGTCCCATTGTCAGCTAAGTGATAGAGCATGTGGGTGAGAAAAGCATAGTCAGCCGCACCCTTGGGAGCGAGGCGACCATATTGAGAAAAACGCTCATCATGGGCTAGCTGGGAATCGGAGTCGCCTTTCCAATCGGCAGAGAATGGAGGATTGGCGACTATTGCCTCCGCTTGGAGGTCGGGGTGCATATCCTCGGTGAGAGTGTCGCCCTGTCTGATCGCAAAGTTTTCAAAGTGAACTCCGTGGAGAATCATGTTCATGCGAGCTAGGTTATAAGTAGTAGGGTTTAACTCCTGACCGTAGTAATTGGCAACATCAGCATAATCTTTGACGCGTAGGAGGAGCGAGCCTGATCCGCAAGTAGGATCAAAAACTGACTTTATTCTCTTTTTTCCTTCTGTCACAATTTGAGACAAGAGTCGTGAGACTTGAGAAGGTGTATAAAATTCACCACCCTTTTTACCAGCACCGGCAGCAAACTCGCCGATGAGATACTCGTATGCATCGCCTAATAGATCGCTTTTAGTATCCTCTAGCCGAAAATCGATTCCATTGAGCAGGGTAAGGACTTCGACGATTACGTCATTCTTTTTGTTTTCACTGGAGCCTAGTTTAGATGAAGTTAAATCAACATCATCAAATAATCCCTTGAAATCATCCTCACTGGATGTACCCATTGAAGTCTGTTCGATGGTGTTCAGTACACTTTTGAGATCTTCAAGAATAAAGTTGGGTTGACCTTTAATCTCCCCTTTACCTTTTTTACAAAGATAACTAAAAAGCTGGCTAGGTTTGAGAAAGAACCCAAGGTGACTAATACAGGCAGCTCTAACCTCACCGAGAATAGTTTGCCCCTCTTTAGTATCCTCTTTGATCTCTGTAAAGGAAAAGTCTTCTTGTGTCAGTAGTTTTTCGTTGATGTAGCGTTCTAGCTTCTCGGAGAGGTATTTGTAAAAGATAAAGCCAAGGATATAGTTTTTGTATTCATCGGCATTCATCTTGCCGCGAAGAAGATTGGCGACAGCCCAAAGCTGCTTTTCGAGTAATCGCTTTTGTTCTTCGGACATATGCCTCCTTTTTATTGCGTAAACTTTTCAAACCAACTTGGATCTACTGTGATGACTTCTTCTGTCTTAACAGTAACTGCTAATCCTAATTCTTTCATTTTTTCGACTAATTCATACCCATCAACCAGGTCGATTGGTGCGGTGCCGTCCCTTTCTGCTTCTTTTTTTGCCTCTGTTGTAAAACTACCTGTTGTCATAAATAGTCCTTTGTCTGCCCGACCGGCCATAGTGCCTTTAAATTCTCGTATTAACTGAGAGGAGATATTACCTTTATATCTTTTACATTGAAAAATTATTCGAAAACTTAAGAATCCACCTATTTTGACAATACCTCTACCATCGATCCCGCCATCATTTGATTTACCCGTAACAATGACTTTAACAAAACCAGATTCTCGTAAAATTCTTTGACATAATCGCTCAAAGTCAGAAGGGCTTAAATTCTTTATAGAATTTAGCATTTCCTCCTGCCAGTCAAGATCGTCGTTTTCTTGAGTTTTTGTATTAGTATATGTTTTATTTATAACAGCTTTTTTATCTAAGTCTTTGACGTATTTAACTACTTTTAACTCGTCTACCATATCGGTGTCATAGCCGCTCTGTGTGAGAATCCAAACACCTCTCTCAGAGTTCTCAAAGAGTCCGAATCGCTTTAAATAATTTCTCGCCCATGCTAACCGATAGTTAAACTTAGTTCTACTTCCGTATTGGATTTCATTCAAATCATTCTCTGTAAGATTTAACTGTTCTGCTACTTTTTCATCCATCTCTTGAGTAGTTGCTGAACCGCCTAAGTCGTGAAGTGCTTTTAATGCAGGATTAAATAACTCAGAATACTTAGGTGTTCCCATAGTATGTTGATTTTACACTCATCCCGAGTATTTATATATCTCTTAAAGCTCAGACCCGTGTAGCAAAAGTCCCGGGGATGAGAGAGGACTCCTTTGATTATGTTGCATAGCATTTTGTAGGTACCAATCAGGCTAGAGCGCGATAGCGATGTCGATAGTAGGTGAATTGATTGGTTATGATGTCGTTCTGGAGTGCTGCGGCCTCAGCTTTGGTTAGGCGCTCGTCTTTGCGAAAGTAACACAACTTATCTATGAGTGCCTGACGATATTTATGAGTGAAGAGGCAGATACTAAATAGTACAAAAGAAGTCTGTAAGGTTAGCGTAGATATAGCGATTGTTGCTGGAAAATGTGAGACAAGATTATATATGGCACTCTAGCCAGCATGCCTGGCATAGTCCCAGAACTAGGGCATTTGTGCTGATCCGCCGATGCAAATCCTGCCAGTAAAAGACTAGAATCTGGTGTGCCATCGCTCCTTAAGACAGCCCCATCTTGCGGACGAATCTGAGCTTTCCCGCTTGAGTCTGTCATGACTCCCATCCTATTTAGACGCATGGGACTGACACCATATCCCCCTAGGACAAATATCTTACCTACGTTTTCTATAGTATGTGCGCCACCAAACTTGGTGTCATATACCTGAGAAACGCCAACTTTGATGTGGTATCCATCATTCCACTCTGATATATGCCATGACTCAACACTAGGAACAATCCCAGAGATCCCTATATGACCCAAAGCCCTTGGATCAATATCTTGCATCATTGGAGATCTAGCCCTGATCTTATCAAATAGCTCTCTCGATTCCGGTAAATCTAATTCTAGGTTAGTGGTGTGACCTTCATTTAGGTCACGACTCACTTTATCACGACTACCATCGGCTCTTGGGTAGTACGAATCTGGATTTCGTAAACCATCCCTTGTGCAGTGAGTAAGTATAATTGGAGTGATATTCACTCCATACAAATCATTGGCTTGCTCAATAAAGCGTATCTGGGCAAGAGCGCTATTTCCAAGTCCTACTATAAGCACCGATTTGCCATCTAGCGCGCGCGATTCTGCCTTGGTAAATGACCTCTGATTACGTTCGATAATACTTTCGAAATTAGGAGCGTTAGTTTCCATTTTAGAACTTTTGAGTGGTAGCGGTTCGTTGCCGAGTGCTACTACGGCAGTGTGAGCTGGCTCGGATCGGGTCCCATCGCGGAGCATGACAGATTGACCGCCCTTATTACTAACTAGACTCACTACCTCACCTTTGACAACTGGTTTCTTAAACTTGCTCCCCAAACCTTGATTAATAAACCTCCTCATATGTGAATTTGACCTGCCATAAAGAGGGTTCAGCTCTTCCCACTGTACTGTCAAATGCGGGTTATTGTACTGTACTCCCCTCCCATCCGGGTCAGCGATCCACATACCACCTCTTTTCCCACTAATATCGTACATGGTAATAGATTTATCTCTAACTCCGATACCACGAAAGTACACCATAGGAATCATGGCTGATAAACCAGCTCCCACCGTGAGTAGACGTGATTGACCTAAAATTTTGAGAGTTTGTTCTGGGATGCGAGCTTGGTGGATATTGAGTTCAGTGCGTGACCTGACTGGATAGTGGTCATCCACGGCACGTTTTGCTGCTTGGAGCACATTTGACTCTCTCAATCGAGAGGATATTGTTTCGTTTATTTCATAAGGATTTAGAAGTTGAGCCTCAGGGAAAAGAGAAGTTAGCAACCTCCCCAAATAGAGATGTTCAGCAAGGAATCTTACTGCATCCAAATTATCACTTGTCATAACTGATAGTACAGCTTGTTCTGCGTTTGGTAATTTCCAGTATCCTTCGGGTCTAAACATATATGATTGGGTACTATAAAAAAATATTACGTGATTTTAACGTACTCATACTTATTTAGTCAATGTTATAGGCCTCCTATGAATAGATTTCAATTTTTCAACTTATGATCGGACCAACGTGTTCATGAGTCACACGCGGTTATTTAATACAAACCGTAGGCTGTATTAGTATCTATATGCCCTAAAACTATAAAATGACTGATGTGGTGGTGGTGTTGCGGAGCATGGTGAGCCAGGTGGTGACGATGGGATCCATGATGACGTGACGTGGGGTGAGCGGGCGCTTGAGTACTATCCCCTCGAGACTGGTGGCACGGGAGAGGGCCACGTAAGTCTGGCCATGGGCAAATGACTGGGGTAGATCGATGGCGAGACGATCAAACGTCTTGCCCTGGCTCTTGTGAATAGTGATACCCCAGGCCAGAATAAGCGGGAGCTGGGTGTAGGTACCCGCGACCTCGGTGGTGATACGGCGAGAGCGCTCGCTGTAGCTAAACTTGAACATCTCCCAGCTGTTGACCCCTACATCCACCAGTTTTTTGTTGTGCAGTCGAACGGAGACCACGGGATTCTCTCCCATAAACCCAATATCCTCTACCCTGCCCACAGTGCCGTTGATAAAGCGCTTCTCCCTATCGTTACTCGTCATCATGACCTGGGCACCGATCTTGAGCGTGAGCTCGCGGGGCGCGGGCTCGGTGCGCCGGTCAAAGGCGCCGGTACTGGTAGCTTTAAAGGTGTGGAGCTCCCCTTCTAAACTGTGGAGCTGGTAGGTATTGTAGGCATCGGCGTCTCTGTTGGTGCCGGTCAAATGGATGACGTATTCCTCGGGGGGTGGAGCATAATCCTCATATACCCGGGTGTTGAGGAGCTGGATATCTGATTCGGTGGCGACGTTTTCGCGGATGGCATTGAGCACTTTGATAAAGGCATCGTCGCTTTGTCTATAAATATGATCGAGCTCGACAAAAGTGAGCGGGGTGCGAGAGATGACGTCGGCGCTAAAGAAAAAAGCCGAGTCGTAGCGGGAGCGAAAAATCTCTATGTCATCGCGGGTGACGACCGGGGGGAGCTGGTAGAGATCGCCAAACATGATGACACGTTTACCCCCAAAGGGTGCCATGGTGCCACAAACCCGGCGCATGAAGGCGTCCACACAATCGAGCAGATCGGCGCGCACCATCGAGATCTCGTCGATCACGATGGCGTCCAAGTTTTTGTACAGCTCGGGCTTTTTGGCCTTTGCCCCTTTGGCCCAAGCTTTCTCGAGCGTCACGTCGGGTTTGAACTGAAAAAAACTGTGAATGGTAGCACCACCAATGTTGACCGCCGCTACACCGGTGGGTGCGAGGATCACAATGTTTTTCATGGTGTGCTTTTTGAAGTATTGGAGCAGGGTCGATTTACCGGTACCTGCACGACCAGTGATAAAGACACAGCCATCGCCGTTTTCCATGATGTTTAGCGCGTTCACAAACTGGGGATTGAGATCGATTTCGGTCATCCAGTGAGTATACCCTCCTTCGCTCTGATGAGCTACGGAAGAGCAGGTCTTAGATTAGCGGGTGGCACACCGCTCGAAAGCCGGCTGATGTTTTTGGGCCGAAACATTCATGAGGTTGGTAAAGACCTGGGTAATGTCGCTGTACTCTCTAACCTGAGGCAGTAGCTCCATTTTGTAAAGCTCGGCATTGGCGATCTCGGCTTGGACCCCTGCTTGACAGGCCAGAGCAATGGTGGAGGGAGAGGTGACCTTGCCGGTGTACTTGTCAGGAATCGGCGTCTCGCCGTATTTAAGATAAATGGCTTTGAGCTGAGCGATGTGCTGTTCCTCAGCACCAATGATCATGGAGAATGGTCGCGACGTACCCAAGCGGGAGATGATGGCCGCGTAGGTAGCGTGAGCTTTGTACTCGTCGTCGAGCGCGCGATCGAGCGCAGATTTGACAGATGTGTTCAGTGTGCCGGCAGGATATTCTAGACCATCAACCAACAAACAATCGTCGGCAAGGCAGTTACCCCTATCGATCACCGCAGACGTGGCGGGAAGTGACTGAGGGGCGGAGTTTTTACCATAGGTGAGATAACTAAATATAGCAACAAAAACCAGGGCCACTATGAGATAAGTTTTGGGCATATTACTATCCTTTCATATATATAATTTAGTTTAGCTTACCACGTCCGCCACCTCGCCCGCGGGGAAAAGTGGGAGTGACTGACTCTGACTGGTCCTGATAAATTTGGCGGAAGTAGCCCCGACGAGAGAGGAAATCATCGAGACGGATGGTGCTAAGGGTATAACTCCCCAGCACGAGCCCGATGAGGACTGCGAGCAGGATATAGCCAAAGTTTTTGCGGTAGGAAAAGTCGTAGCGGCGGAGGAGGAGATACCCGCCAAGCAACCCAACTAGGGCAAAGACCGGGACGTACCAAGGCAAATTGTTGAGAATAAAATCGAGTTTGCGGGCGGCACCAATGCCTGGGTGGGTGAGACGGAAACGTAGGAGATGGATGGCGAGGAGTGAAAGTGCCGCGGAGATAGTAATCCCAATTGCCGAGAGAGTGGCTCCCACGATAAAGTGCCAACGGGGGCGCATGGTAAGTTTGTCGTGTTTGATTTTTGTAATAACTGAACTAGTTAGATTTTTTGACATAATTCCCTCATTTGTTTTTTGGCTCGATTAATACGGGCCGAAACCGTGCCCTGGGGTAAGCGCAAGATATCCATGATTTCTGTATATGATTTGTTTTCGAGGTAGTACAAGGAGAGAGGCGCGCGGTAGCGCAGGGGGAGATGGGCGAGACATTTTTTAACTTGCGCTTTTTGCATGTCGGCTTCAAAACTATCGATCGGCTCTTGTTTGATAAATCTATCTAGATAATCATCCCAGGGGAGCGTGTAGTGATGAGTGCGGAGCGCCGAGATGGCCGTGTTGTGGGCGATGCGGTAGATCCAGCTACTAAATGGCCGGCGGGGATTGTAGCTATTGATGTTTTTATAGACTTTAATAAAGGTGTCTTGGACGATGTCTTGATCCTGGTGATCAGCGCCGAGATAATTGACGTAGCGCAAGAGGGGCGACTGGTAGCGATGGATAATGGTGGTAAGTGCGGTCATATGGCCTGCTTGGAGACTGATGGCAAGACTCGTATCGGATGGGTTGGTGAGTCTTGCCATAGTCTTATTGTATGCTTAACGGTTTCTCCCGTAACCACTACCCCTTTGGGTACCGAGGTTATTCTCGGATCTAAACTGACTCAGTGCTGGCTCACCTGATTGGTGGGCTCTGGCAAATTCCTCAAATTTAGCTTGAGAGTTGACGACTTCTTTCAGCCGCCAAGCCTTGCCCTCCATGAGTTTGAGCCAACCTTGATAGTCGTTTTTCTCAAACACGACCTCCATGGCCTCGTGGCGTTCGGGCGTATAATTTGGGCCCCGCTGGGCGGGATTACCTTGGTAGGCGAAGGCGGGGGTGGCGATGGCCAGAACCGCGATGCCTGTCAGACTAGCAAGAAGATATTTGTTCATATGCTGTCCTCCTTTCTAAGGATAATACGCAGTGGAGAGCAGATTTGTTGCAAAACACTAGAAGTTGCTTTTGGGTATGGTTAGCGGCCGTAAACGAAGATAAAGCCTTGATTGGCTGACTTTGTGTTTTGACAAATGTGGGCGGCGTCGGCGACCAATTGGTACTCCCCTTTGATAAACCGGCGATCCACGGACTCATCAACCGCCTGACACCATTGCTTCTGGTAAGGGTCGCAATCTTTGCGTAGCAAGACGCCCTTGTAGACTTCTTCGCCGTTGTGCTTGACGACATAATCGAGCGTAATTTCGTTACTGCCCCAGTTGTACCAAGTTTGGAGTTTGGTAATCTCGTGATCCTCCGTCAGTTCAAAGCGCGCTGTATCGGTCTGACTACAGGCCGCAGGGTTGTTGACAGAGTAGAGCAATTTGGCGTCCACGGAAGGAGTGGGAGTATCTGTAGGGACGGGGGTTGCACTCGGAGTGGGCGATAAAATAGTAGAAGATGTAGGAGCAGGTGGGAGTCTATCTGGAATCTGTTTGAGTGTGTAGAGTTGCATGGCGATCATGATGATGA